>JADDPM010000197.1 GCA_016781885.1 Rubrobacter sp. | reverse complement strand
GAGCATTGTCGAAGATCGGCAGGAGTCGGTCCAAGTCTCGGAACTTCCCGGCGAAGAGCCGGCGGGCGAGCTCCTTGACCTCCCGCTGCTCTACGCGGTGGGGCGGGACGGCCGTGGCCGCCGAGAGAACGCGAGGGTTAAGATAATCCTTCACTGGTTGAGAACCTATCCTTCTCCACCAAACACCGATGAGAAGATGCCCGCCAACTCTCGAGAACTCATCCGTCCCCTCACTTCGGTGAATAAGGGCAACAGGAAGGGCCGAGGCCGCTATAGAAACCCCGGCCCTACCGCTTGGTTCTAGGTGCTTGCGGCCCTTTCGCCCCCAATGAACCAAGCGACCGCGATGCTCAAGATCCCCAGGGTAAGGTGCAAGAGGTCGTCGAAGACGGTGTAGCCGTGGGGGATCAGCCCGAAGACGGTAGGCACCACGAAGCCTAGCACGCCCACCACTAGGTAGATCACCCCCAACACGCCCACCACCGTGCGGGTCACCGCAAGGTCCGTGCGCCCGAAGCCCAAGTAAGCCAGAAGGCCTCCTGTGATCAGGTGTACTATGTCCTCGAGGATATCGACGTTCAGGATGCCGAGCCACACCTGGTTGCCCAGCACCAGGCCAACCACGCCGACCAAAAGCAGCACCACCCCGATAATCTGCGCGTAGATTCGTGCGTACACTTAAGTTGTCCTCCTTGTCGCTAACAACTGTCCCTTTATGTATCCGCCCGTCGGGGCATCGTCCCTCGCCCGTTCGAACTTGATAGAAAAGCTCTACTTCTAGGCAGTCAGATGAATAAGCCAAAGTAAGGGCCGGGGTGTAATAGCCTCGGCCCTCTGATCTTCGCTTGTTCGGTCATAGTTATCCTCCTTATTCTCTAGTCGCGCCCAACTACAGCTTCTTCTCCAGGTCGTGCACCGCGGGCCCTTGGAGGACCTCGCCGTCGACGGAGAAACGGGATCCGTGGCAGGGACAGTCCCAGCTCGTCTCCGCCGGGTTCCACGAAACGATGCATCCCAGGTGCGTGCAACGCGCCGAGACGGTGTGTACCTCTCCCTGCGGGTCCCTGTAGACGGCGGTCTGGTCGCCGGGTCTTCCGACGATCCTGCCCTGGCCGGGCACGACATCACTCATGTCCTCCGTTACCCCTTCGAACCTGTCCTTCACGAAGTGCATGGCCTGCTTGGCGCCCTCTTTGTAGAGGTTCTTCGTGGCGAGGGGCGAGGTGCGGGTGGAGTCGTAGAGTGAGGCCCACTCGTTTTCCTTCCCGGTGATCAGGTCGGAGAGGAGCATAGCGGCGGCCGTCCCGTTGGTCATGCCCCAGGCCGCGAAGGCCGTCGCGACGTAGACGTGCTCGGAGCCCATCCCGATCCTGCCGACGTAGGGCAGGCCGTCGAAGGAGTAATAGTCCTGGGCCGACCACCGGTTCTCGAACTCCGTCACCCCGAAGCGCTCCCGAGCCCACTCTTCTAGGTTTCTGTACCGCTGCTCCGTGTCCGGGTCCTCGCCGGTCTTGTGGGCCTCGCCGACCACGATGAGCACGGTCTCTCCGTCGCGGGAGGCGGTGCGTACGGAGCGGGTAGGGGACTCCGCGTTGATGGAGATTCCTTCTGAGGCCACCGTCTGCTCTATGCGCGCCGCGATCCCGTACTCGCGCTGAGGGTAGGATTTGCCCCAGAACTCGCCCTTGAAGATGAACGGGATATGGGTGGCGACGATCACGTCCTTCGCGATTACCCTCCCTCGGTCCGTCTGCACCCTGCATTGCGCTCCTTCTTTGACGTCGAGCGCGCGGGTATTCTCGAAGAGGTGGCTGCCTTCTCCTGGTATCTCCTCGGCCAGCGGCAAGAGGTACTTGCGGACGTGGAACTGCGTCTGCTCTTCGAACCGGACCGCTCCCTCCACCGGGAACGGGAGCGGAGCCTCCTCCACGAAGGAGGCCGGAAGCCCCACCCTCCGCGCGGCCTCGACCTCGGCCTGAAGCTGCGGCACCATGTCGGCAGATTCGGTGTACACGTAGGCCGGCAGGCGTCTAAAGTCGCAGTCGATGTTCTTCTCGTTAACGAAGGCTTCGATACGGTCGATGGCGGCCTCGTTCGCCTCGGCGTAGAGCCGCGCTTTCTCCTCACCGTGGGCTTCGATGAGCGTGTCGTAGACGAGTTGGTGCTGGGAGGTGAGCTTCGCCGTAGTGTGGCCCGTGACGCCCTCGGCTATCCTTCGCGCCTCGATCACGGCGACCGTCTTCCCCAGCCTCTTGAGGAGGACCGCAGCAGTCAGGCCGGTTATGCCCCCGCCGAGGACGGCGACGTCCACCGACGTATTCCCCGGCATCGCCGGATAGTTCGTGTGAGGCGTGGTGTCGATCCAGAACGACTGGTGCTTTTCGCTAGATGTATCTAACATCTTCTGCCTGATTCCTCACCTAAGGCTTCGTTTCTCCCGTAGCCGGTTGGCATTCGCAATGCCTCCAAAACACATCGGGTTAGCTAAAGAGCTATCTCCTCTCCCCTCTATGCGCGCCGCTTGAGCCCTCACTCGCCGGCCGCCCGGAGAGCGCGCTGGGTGAGTTCAAATGTGCTCCATCGTCCACCCCCACGCCTAGCCGGTCGACCAGCTCGCCACCGAGCCAGCCCGTTAGCCCTGCCAGAGCCACCCCCACAAGGGAGAGAATAACCGGGATAGCTCCCGACTCCCCCGGTGCATCCGCCCTGAGCAGCCAGCTTACGATGAACAGGACAACGACCACCACGTTGCCCGCACCGTGCCACAGGCCGATTCGCTTGGCCCGTGTGCCGGAGGGTATGGCCAGCCAGTCGATTAGGCCGAATACCGCCGCAGCTAACCCGCCGATCACACCGGCGGCAATCATCCAAAAGGCGATCTCCGACCATTTCCCATTATCTGTGAGCAGGTAGACGACGTCGAAGATGACCGACGTTGTGAGCACCCCAAAGGGAAGGGGATGAGCATGGGGTGTATCGGGTGTCCAAACAGCTTGGCCCTGCTCTCCATACCTCTCCTCCTTTTGGTGCACGACCGTTGCCACCAAGCTCATAATGCACCGTTATTCCCAAT
>JADDPM010000079.1 GCA_016781885.1 Rubrobacter sp. | reverse complement strand
CGGGGCCGCTCCTGGCGGCGACGCGGAGGGCGGAGGTCTCCCCCGGATGGTCCCTGCTCTTCGGGGTGGGCTCCGTGCCCGCGTTCTTCGTCTTCGCCGTGGTGCTCGCGGTCTCTATCGTTGGTTTACCGCTGCTGCTGCTCCTCGCCCCGGCCTACCTGGCCTTTCTCTTTTTCGGGGCGCTCGTGGCAGCGTACTTCGTGGGGAGGAGGGTTGTCTTCGCCACGGGCCGCTACCGGGGGGGTAACGCCCTGGCCGCCATGGTCGGAGCCCTCATCCTCGCGGTGGCGTACCTGATCCCCGTGCTCGGCAGCCTCCTCATCTACGGCCTCGCCCTGCTCGGAGCCGGGGCCTCCGTCCTGGCCCTCTTCTCTCGCCGCCGTACCTACCCTTCCTACGAGGCATACGTCGAGGATTCACGGGACGTCTGAACCCCTGAGGTTCTGGCAGCCATTCATGGGCTTTGTTGCATCAGTGTTCAATGCGACTTTATACTGCCCAGAGATGGGCAAGGGGTCCGATACATGCACATCCGAGGCTGCAATGTGTTCGTATACCTGTATGCAACCAGGGTGCCGGGACTCGCGCGCAGCGAGCGAAGGCTGAGAGAGGAGGACCTGTGAGCACGGAGAAAAGTCAGGGGGAGCGGTTCGGCGCCGTCAGGATAAGCCGCCGAGATTTCCTGAAGATCAGCGGTGCCGGTCTGGTCGGCGCCAGCCTGCTAGGGGTCGCGGGTTGCGGTGGCGGCGGTGGCGGCGGCCAGCAGGGCGGTGGCGGGGGCGGCGCTCAGTGCAACAGCATCGTCACCGGCATAGACCAGGAGCCCGCGGTGCTCAACAGGATGCTCAGCGAAGGGCAGCTCGCGGTGACCAACGACACGACGGCGGGGATAGTGGAGGCGCCGCTCGCCATACAGCCGGATCTCTCCTACGCGCCCGTGCTGGCCGAGGCGATGCCCGAGCTCGCGAGCGAGGATCCGCAGATCGTCGAGTACAGGCTAAAAGAGGGTCTCACCTGGTCCGACGGCGAGCCGCTCACCAGCGCTGACGCGAGGTGGACCTTCGAGCAGATCATGAACCCCGACAACAACATCGCCGTCCGCGAAGGCTGGGACCAGATAAGCAAGTTCGAGACCCCGGACGAGCGGACGGTCAGGATGACGTTCGAGACACCCTACGCCCCCTGGCGCGACTTGCTATCTGATAACTACCCCATCTTTCCCAAGCACGTCTACGAGGGCAAGGACTTCAACGAGGCTCTGAACAACGAGATCGTTGGCAGCGGGCCGTTCAAGTTCAAGGAGTGGAAGAAGGGCGAGAGCCTCACCGTCGTGCGCAACGAGAACTACTGGGGCGAGAAGGCCGGGCTGGAGTCCGTCACCTACCGGTTCATCACCGACACCAACACGCTTATAACGTCCCTGCAGGCGGGCGAGGTGCAGTTCATCAACCCGCCGCCGGACATCGGTCTCCAGGAGAAGCTCGAGGGCATCCAGGGGGCCGAGGTCGCGATCGGAAAGGCCGGGGTAATATGGGAGGCCATACATTTCCAAACAGAGAACGTCGACAACCTCAAGCTGCGCCAGGCGATAGCCTACGGGATAAATCGCCAGCAGATCCTGGAGCAGATCTTGAAAGGGGTGGTCGATCCGCTCCAGAGCGTGCTGATGCCGCAGCAGGACCCGTACTACACGCCGGCCTGGGAGAAGTACACCTACGATCCAGACAGAGCCCGCCAGCTGGTGAACGAGGCCAAGGCGGAGGGCGCCGAGACCACTGTAGAGTTCTCGACCACCTCAGACAACGCGCTGCGCGAGACGCTGCAAGAGATAGTCCAGCAGCAGCTCAAGGACGTCGGCATCACGATACAGATAAACAACGAGTCGGCGACCACCTACTTCAGCAAGACGACGGTTGAGGGCAATTTCCAGATGGGAGAGTGGGCCTGGCTCACGACGCCAGATCCCACCCTACAGTCGCTCTTCAGCATCGACGCCATCCCGCCGAAGGGGGAGAACTACTACCGGTACAAGAACGAGCAGGTCACGCAGTGGCTGGAGGAGGCCGACGGCACCCTCGACGAGGGCCAGCGGGCCCAGCTGTTGCAGCAGGCGCAGGAGCAGATGGCCGAGGATCTGCCGATCCTTCCCATGTACCAGCGGCCGCAGTACACAGCCTTTAGCGAGAACCTGACCGGCGTCGACCCCAATCCGTCCCTGGCAGGACCGTACTGGAACATGGGCGAGTGGTCGTTGCAGTAGAAAAGTGCGCTCAGGGTAACGTGCCTGGGCCGAGACTCTCGGGCCCAGGCCGTTCCCCCGCCGGACCTGGTCGGAGGTAAGGCTAGAGATGATCGCCTACATCATCCGGAAGGTCGTCTTCAGCGTGGTGGTGCTCTTCTTAGCCAGCGCCGTCATCTTCGCCCTGGTGAGCCTCTCGGGTGACCCGCTGTCCGAGCTTCGAAACAACCCCAACGTGCAGCAGGAGGACATAGAGCGGCTAACGGCCGAGTATGGGCTGGATAGGCCGATGCCCGTCCAGTATGTTATCTGGTTGGGCGATCTGCTCCGCGGCGATCTGGGGGTAAGCTTCAAGCAGTACGCTCCTGTCAGCGAGATCATAGGCGATCGGATCTTCCCGACGTTTCTTTTGATCGGAACCGCCCTGATCGTCACCACGATCATCGCCATCCCCTTCGGCGTGTACTCGGCGATAAAAAAATACAGCCTGCTGGACAACACCGGGACTTTCCTGTCGTTCCTGGGGTTCAGCATGCCAATCTTCTGGCTTGGGCTCATACTCCAGCTCGTCTTCGGGATCTACCTCGCCTCGTGGGCCGGGGTACGTATCTTCTACGTCGCCGGGATGAGCAGCCCCGGGGGTGGAGGTCTGATAGACCTCCTGCAGCATCTCACCCTCCCGGTGATAGCGCTCGCCGTGATAGAGGTCGCGGCGCTCAGCCGCTTCCAGCGTAGCGCCATGCTCGATGTGCTCTCCGCAGACTACCTCCGCACCGCCCGGGCCAAGGGCCTGAGCCAGAAGACGGTGTACCTGAAGCATGCCTTGAGAAACGCCATGATCCCCTCGATAACCCTCCTGGCCCTCAAGGTAGGGCTTGTCTTCAACGGGGCGATCATCACGGAGACGATCTTCGCCTGGCCGGGGCTGGGGTTCCTGCTTGTGGACTCTCTTAGCAAGGGCGATTACAACGTGGCAAGGGGCATTCTGATCATCAGCGCCGCGTTGATAGTGTTCTTCAACCTGGTGGCCGACCTCGCTTACTCCCTTGTGGACCCGCGGGTGAGCTATGACTGAGGGAGCGGTCGGATGGTAGATCAAGATCGCCAGCGAACCTCTGGCTTTCAGGGCAGCGAGGCGATGCAGGCCGCGGAGGCCGTCGGCGAGGATTACGGCAAGGTCAAAGGGCGCACCCAGCGCGAGATCGTGTGGCGCCGCTTCAAGCGCCACAGGCTGGCGATGATCAGCGGGTTGGTCCTTGTCCTGCTGTACGCGGCGGCCCTGGCGACACCCTGGATCGCGCCTTACGGTTACGCGGATATAGACTACACGGCTCTGGACCAGGGGCCCAGCCTGAAGCACCCGATGGGGACCGACGAGCTCGGGCGCGACGAGCTGACCCGTGTGATCTACGGCGGACGGGTCTCCCTCCTTCTTGGGCTGGGGGTCGGGGTATTCTCTACCCTTATTGGTGCGGTGGTCGGGATCATCTCGGGGTACTACGGAAGGTTCGTGGACACCGCCTCCATGGGCTTCACGGACTTCATGCTCACGTTGCCCTTCCTCCCGATACTGCTGGTCCTCGGCAGCATCTTCAACTTCACAGCCGTCACGATAACCTTCGCGCTGGTGCTGCTCTTGTGGATGACCATAGCCCGATTGGTGCGCGGACAGGTTCTCTCGGTGCGAAACCAGGAGTACGTACAGGCGGCCAAGGCCGTCGGGGTCGCAGATTTCATGATCATGTTCAGGCACATCTTCCCGAACGTGGTGGGCGTGATGCTGGTGCAGGCCACGCTCGTTACCGCCGAGGCGATCCTCATAGAGAGCGCGCTCTCCTTCCTCGGCCTCGGCATCCAGCCCCCCACGCCCTCCTGGGGTAACCTCTTGGAAGACGCCAGGACGACCATGACCACCCAGTGGTGGCTCACCTGGTTCCCGGGGATGATGATAGTCATAACAGTGCTGTGCGTTAACTTCCTGGGCGACGGCCTGCGAGACGCACTCGACCCCAAGGCGGTGGAGTAGACCGTGGCGATGCTCGAAGTCAACAACCTCAAGACGCACTTCAAGACCCAGGACGGGGTCGTCAAGGCGGTGGACGGGGTCTCCTTCAGCCTCGAGCCCGGGGAGACCCTGGGGATAGTGGGGGAGTCGGGGAGCGGCAAGAGCGTGAGTGCGCTCTCGATCATGCAGCTCAACCCCAGGCCGCCCGCCGAGTATCCGGAGGGCGAGATCCTCTTCGAGGGCCAGAACCTCCTGGAGGCCTCCGACAGCCGGATGCAAGAGATCAGGGGCAACGACATAGCCATGATCTTCCAGGACCCGATGACGAGCCTCAACCCTGTCTTCACGGTGGGGAACCAGATCCGGGAGGCCATCCGCATCCACCAGAACGTCTCCAAGAGCGAGGCCCAGGAGAGGACGATCCAGGTCCTCAGGGACGTCGGCATCGCCAACCCCGAGCGGAGGGTGAAGGAGTACCCGCACCAGTTCTCCGGCGGGATGCGCCAGCGCGCGATGATCGCGATGGGCCTCGCCTGCAACCCGAAGGTCTTGATAGCCGACGAGCCGACGACGGCGCTCGACGTCACCATCCAGGCCCAGATCCTGGATCTCATGGTGGGCTTGCAGGAGAAGTACGGCACGGCGATCATCATGATCACGCACGACCTCGGCGTGGTGGCCCAGCTGGCCGACAAGGTGATGGTCATGTACGCAGGACGCGCCGTGGAGCAGGGCACGACCGCCGAGGTCTTCTACGATCCCCTGATGCCCTACTCCTGGTCGCTCTTGCGCTCTCTGCCCCGTCTGGACACCGCTGGCGAGGTCAGGCTCCTGCCGATACGCGGCACGCCGCCGTCTTTGATCTTCTTGCCGAAGGGCTGCAACTTCAACCCCCGCTGCCCCTTCGTCAAGGACGAATGCTATGAGATAGACCCTGACCTCTACGAGAAAAAGCCAGGGCACACCGCGGCGTGCATCCTCTCCCTCGAGGAGATCGAGACGAGTAAGCACCGCGTGGATGAAGAGCTGGGGGTGGAGAGTTGAGCGAACACCCGAACGGCGGGAGCGCGGGCAGCTCGAACGGAGCAGAGTACCTGCTCGAGGCGAAGAACCTCAAGATGCACTTCCCCATAAAGGCCGGCGTCCTCAAGCGAACGGTCGGGCACGTGAAGGCCGTGGACGGCGTGGATCTGCGGATCAGGCGCGGGGAGACCCTCGGGCTCGTCGGCGAGTCCGGGTGCGGCAAGAGCACGCTGGCCCGCGTGATCCTGAGGCTCCTCGAGCCGACCGAGGGCGAGGTTATCTTCGAGGGCGAGAATATCCTCGACTACGACCGCAGGCGGATGCTGCGCGTCAGGCGCAACATGCAGATAGTCTTCCAGGACCCCTACGCGAGCCTGAACCCCCGCATGACCGTCGGCAACATAATCGGCGAGCCCCTGAAGACCCATCGAGTAGAAGGCGACCGCAAGCGGCGGGTGCAGGAGCTCCTCGAGATAGTGGGGCTCTCCCCCGAGCACTACAATCGCTACCCGCACGAGTTCTCGGGCGGCCAGCGCCAGAGGATCGGGGTCGCGCGGGCCGTCGCCCTCAACCCGAGGCTCATCATCTGCGACGAGCCCGTCTCGGCCCTCGACGTCTCGATCCAGGCCCAGGTCATAAACCTGCTTCAGGACCTCCAGAAGGAGTTCGACCTGACCTACGTCTTCATCGCCCACGACCTCTCTGTGGTCAAGCACATCTCCGATAGGGTGGCGGTGATGTACCTTGGCAAGATCGTCGAGATCGCCGAGCGCAAAAAGCTCTACGACGAGCCGCGCCATCCCTACACGGTCTCGCTTCTCTCGGCTATCCCCGTGCCCGACCCCGAGAAGGAGCGGGAGCGGAGCAGGATCGTCCTCACCGGCGACGTCCCTTCGCCGGCGAACCCACCCCCCGGTTGCTCCTTCCACACCCGCTGCCCGCGCGCGCAGGCGTACTGCGTGGAGAACGAGCCCGGCCTCATACCCCAGGAGGAGGGCGCCCACCGCGCCGCCTGCTTCTTCCCTGTGGAGGAGGGCCAGCACATAGAGGAGCCGGCCACGAGCACTCCCTACCGCGCCGGAGAGTAGGGCCGCGCCTCGACGTCTTGTGAGGCGGGGTTGGCGCCGCTTTATGCAGGGACCTCTCTAACCGGTCCCCAGTCGTAGCGTCCCTGCCCTCTCGCTACTCACCTCGACCCGGAGGGGCCCCTCCCCCCGCACTACCCAGACGACCCTGCGGGCGTAGTCCGAAGGTAGGCCGTCGAAGAACGTCGGGTCCTTCCACCGGTTGCCCCAGAGCGCCGAGCGACCGGTGAGGTGACCGAGCTCGACCTCGGCTCTGCCCGAGACGAGGCTCGCCCCATCTGGCAGCTCTATCTTCGCCGCTACTGGCTTGACGAGCCTCTTGTCGAGAGCGACCCTGGTCACGTTCGTAGGCAGGTAACCGGTGTTCTCGACGATCAGCTCGATCCTCCTTATCCCGGGGGAGAGCTCCTCGACCTCGAGCCGGGCCTCCAGGCGCGGCGCGGTCGAGGCGTGGGAGAGGGCGAACCGGGCCAGCTTCTCGCACTCGGCCTCGAGGAACCTCGGCGGCGGGTTCTGGTTGGTGAACTTGGTCTTCCAGCCCCCGATCTCCGCGCGCCCGAGCTGGGGGTGATCGAAGGGTGTCCAGGGAGCGAACCCTTCGCCGCCGAGCTCCCTGTCGTTCCAGGCGAGCATCTTCAGCTGGGCCTCCTCAGGGGGGTTGCGGAAGAACTCGATAAAGTCCTCTACCTCGACGCCGGCGCTCCTGGCGGCCGACCAGAACTCGATCGTGAACGCGAAGACGCCGTAGGAGTCGTAGGCCCAGTCGTCGAAGGTGCCGGTTATGAACTTCTTCGGTTCGTACCGGAAGTCGTGGTAGACGGAGACGTTCGGGTAGCCGCTGAGCTGTGTCCCACGCTCGGCGAGGGCCTTGTAGACGGCGAGGTCGTGCTCGGGCATCTCGTCGTCTGGCCTGTTGGAGTAGGGTCGGAGGATGGTGCCGCAGAAGGTGTGGTAGGTGTGGAGGCCGAAGACGTTCTTGTGGTCGAGGAGGAAATCTACCTGCGCCCGCGACTCCGGCTCAGAGAGCGGGTACGGCCCCGCGCCCTGCTGCTCGGCCTCTCCCTGCCAGTGGTAAGGGTACTGGCGGTTCATGTCGAGCCCGTAGAGGGGGGACGCTATCCTGCGCTCGAAGCCGTCGTAGTCCTTGAAGACCCCCTCCCTGTAAAGGCGGTAGTAGGTCTCCCCGAGGTCGTCAGGGGCGCGGGGGACCATGAGCCGCGCGTCTTCCTCGGAGACGCGCCACTCGCCGTTTTCGTCCTCGACGCGCATCTGGAGTATGTGGCCGTCGCCGTTCACGTCCTCAGGGTGGAGGCCCGGCTCCTCTTCCGGCTCGGGCCACGGTCGCATGCTCGCCCGTAGAGTGTAGGGCGTCGTCAGGTAGCGCTCGGCCCCGTCCGGGGAGAGGCGGGGGAGCACGTAGAAGGCCTGCCGGTCGAGGAGACCGGTTACACGCTCGTCGGAGCCGTGTCCCTCGAGGAGGGTCTCGATCAGGTACAGGGCGGCCATGGATCCGGTGACCTCGCCCGCGTGCGTGTTGCCGTCAACCCAGAAGGCCGGCTTCTCCGCGGCGGGGCCGGTCTCGGCGTTGGTGAGCTCCATGAGCCAGATCTCTCGCCCCTCGTAGCTCCTGCCTATGGACTCGATCCTGCAAAGCCCCGGGTGTTCGGAGGCGAACGCGTGCAGGGTTCGGGTAAGCTCCTCGTAGCGCAGGTAGGTGTTGTAGGTTAGTTTCATGTCTCCTCCATACGAGATCGCCTGTGGCCTCGCAGTATGGAACCCAGAGCGCGTACATCATAGCTTGTAAGCACGGCGCTTCGCGCCTTTCAGCACGCTCCGGCTTCGCCTCCGCTTTCAGCACGCTTCGGCCTTGCGGCCTCGCTTGTCAGCATTTCAGCTTGCACTACCGCCCGGCTCTTGCCCTGGTGCGCTTTGCGGAGCTGCTTGCAGGCAGAAGCTCTGGCGGGCGCTGTGGGGCGACGAACCACCCCCTAGCTGACAAGCGGAGGCGAAGCCGGAGCGTGCTGAAAGCTGCCTTCAAGGCAGCGTGCTACCTAGCTAGTACAATTTCGGCGTGTGGAGAAGTACGGCAAAGGGGCGCGATCTGCGGCGAGCCGTCGTCTGGGCGCTCGCGTTCGTGATAGTGCTCGCGGCGACAGCGTTCGCGGCCTACACCTACGGTCGGTCGCAGAGCCCGGCGGCCTGGGGCAAAGAGGACCGCGAGAGCCTGGCGCTGTTCGCGGAGGCCCTCGACAGGGTGCGGGACGACTACGTGGACAGGGAGGCCATAGACCCCAAGAAGCAGACCTACGGGGCCATAGAGGGCATGCTGGATACTCTGGGGGACGAAGGGCACACGCGCTTTCTCACCCCTGAGGAGCGCGAGCGGAACCGCAAGAGCCTCTCGGGGACCTACGTGGGGATCGGGGTAACGCTGGAGAGTGAGGACGAGGAGATCGTCGTCGTCTCTTCGGTCGAGGGGTCTCCGGCGGACGAGGCCGGCATGGAGTCAGGCGACGTCGTGGTCGCCGTGGACGGGGAGAGCGTACGCGAGGAGGACCTCTCTGAGGTGGTCGAGAAGATCAGGGGCCCGGAGGGGTCCGAGGTGGAGCTCACCGTCCTGCGCGACGACGAGGAGCGCGTCTTCGACCTCGAGCGCGCCGAGATCGAGACGCCGGTGGCCTCGTGGGTCCTGATCCCCGGCAGCGACGTGGCCCAGGTGCATCTGACCTCCTTTACCAACGACAGCGCCGAGAAGCTCTGGCAGGCCTTCGAGGAGGCCCGCACCGCCGGCGCCCGGCGCTTCATCCTCGACCTGCGCAACAACCCTGGAGGAGATCTAGATCAGGCCGAGAAGATGGCCGGATACTTCCTCGAGCCCGGCAACGTAATCTACATCCGCAGGGATGCCTCCGGGGAACGCGAGGAGATCAAGGTCGAGCCCGGCGAGGATAGTACGGGCGTGCCGATAGTGGTTCTGGTAAACGAGGGAAGCGCCTCGAGCTCGGAGATCCTGGCCGGCGCCCTGCGGGACAACGACAGGGCCACCGTGATCGGGGAGACCACCTTCGGCACCGGGACGGTGCTCTCCGAGTTCACCCTCAGGGACGGCTCGGCCATCCTGCTCGGGGTCGCCGAGTGGCTGACGCCAGACGGCGACTTTATCCGCGAGACTGGGATCGTCCCTGAAGAGAAGGTAGAGCTCGGAGAGGATGCCGAGCCGCTCACCCCCGGGGAGGCCCGCGCCCTCTCCAGGGAGGAGATCCTCGAGCGAGACGCCCAGCTGAAGCGCGCCTTCGAAGAGCTCCAGGGTCGGTAGCAGGGAAGAGAGGGAGGCTTGTCATTGTCCGGCTCATCAGCGAGCTGGTGCGCCCGTAGACCGATTATCGGTTAGTATTAGGTAGCCGGGTGGAGATCCGGCGGCTTCCGTACGAGCGAGAAGAGGTAGCCCGTGAGTTTCGCCATAGCGGCCCTGATCGTCCTGGTACTGATCGCACTGATCGCCATCCCGATACTCATCCGCGTCTTCGGAGAGGCCGCGGGGCGCAACCCGAACCGGCCTGGCGGCGAAGGGAGCGACGAACCCGAAGGGGACCAGAGCAGACGGTCGGATCCCGGCGGGGAGTAGCCGTCAGCTTTCAGCAATCAGCCGTCAGCAAAAAGGGCTCGCCAGCACGACCCCTTCGTGCGAACTTCGCTCGCGTAGGCGTAGCGTGGGCGGGTCAAGATACGTAAGGAACGCCCTGGCTGAAAGCTGAAGGCTGAT
>JADDPM010000196.1 GCA_016781885.1 Rubrobacter sp. | reverse complement strand
GTATCGTCGCCAGCACCGTCTGTCCCTTTCGAGATAGTTAGTAAGGGGCACGTGCGTGGGCCTGAACCTGCCCTTCGACCTCTCCCGCATCGCCATCGGCCACGGATCCGCCAAGGGCACGATGCGGGGCGGCTTCTCCTTCCGGCTTAGCGAGGACAAACGTAAGCCATCCGTTCGTGTCAAGCACCTGAGCAACCGCTCTTCGCTCATCGACTTTACGGCCCCACCAAGACAGTTCACGCCGCGAGGAATGCGCAAGGCTGGTCGGAAGGTTTCGCCGCGTCGGGGATACTTCGTGGACGTCAGGACCCTAGCCGGGGCGCTGCTAGGCGGCTCCTGGTCCTTGGAGAGGCTTGGAAAACACCTTGAGATAGAGCACCAGAAGCTCGGGACTGAGGAGCACGGGGGACCCCTCACCGCGAAGTACCTCGAGTACGCCGTGCGGGACGTGCGGGCCACTTGGGAGTGCTACGAGCGGCTGAAGGAGCAGTACGAGACCTACCGGCTCGCCGAGACCCCGTTGCACAAGATCTACAGCGAGGCGAGCCTCGGCAAAGCCTACCTCAAGCAGATGAACATCCAACCCTGGAGGGAGCTGCAGCCGGACTTCCCGCCTAAGCTCCTTGGGATCATCATGAGCAGCTACCATGGTGGTCGATCGGAAGTTCGCATCCGCCGAGAGGTCACACAGGTCCTCTACTGCGACTTCCTCTCGATGTACCCGACCGTTTGCACCCTGATGGGCCTGTGGGGGTTCGTGGTCGCCGAGCGCATGACGTGGCGGCGAGCTACTGCTGGCGTGCGGAAGTTCCTCGATAACGTCACGATCGAAGACCTCCAAAACCCCGAATCCTGGACACAGTTGCGCGTGCTGGTCAAGGTGCGGCCGGACGGCGACGTCTTCCCGGTTCGCGCCAGGTACGAAGAAGGAGACCAGCACACCATAGGACTCAACCACCTCTCCTCAGAGGAGCCCAGGTGGTTCACTTTGGCCGATTGCATAGCCTCCAAGCTCTTGACGGGCCGGAGTCCGAAGGTACTCGAGGCCTTGCGTTTCGAGCCAGTCGGTACGCAGGAAGACCTCTCGTCGATAGACATAGCGGGCACTCGTGACTACCGCGTGGACCCTCGCAAGGACGACCTTTACAGGCGGGTCATCGACCTACGCTCGGAGGTAAAGGAGCGAATGAAGGAGATTCAGAAGAGTGGGAGCGAGGCGGAGGTGGACCGGCGCAACGCAGAGCAGAAGGCGCTCAAGCTTCTGGCCAATGCCACCAGCTACGGCATCTTCGTCGAGCTCAACACCTCCACGCTAGATAAGTCTCAGGAGGCTGTGTGCTACGGAGGCCAAGATGAGTTCACCGCGAGAGTAAGCAACGTGGAAAAACCCGGTCGGTACTTCCACCCCTTGTTGGCCACGCTCATCACCGGGGCAGCGCGGCTGATGCTGGCCATAGCGGAGCGGCTCGCGGGGGACGCGAAGATAACCTGGGCCTTCTGCGACACGGACAGCATGGCACTAGCTAAGCCCGATGGGATGGGACAGAAGGATTTTTTTGAGAGAGCCGAAAGGGTCAGGGAGTGGTTCACTGCGCTCAATCCCTACGAGAAGAAGGATTCCGTATTCAAACTTGAAGACGCCAACTACCAGATCGAGGACGGTAAGCTCACCGACCAACTCCAGCCGCTCTACGTCCTCGCCGTCTCGGCCAAGCGCTACACGCTCTTCAACCTAGATGAGCGAGTTCGCCCGTTGCTGCGGAAGATCTCGGCGCACGGGCTCGGGCACCTTCTTTCTCCTTACGAAGAGGACCAGGCGCCATCGACCATCCCCGAACCGATTGTGCCCCTCGCTGAGCTGGAGGCGGAGAGGTGGCAGCATGACCTCTGGCATCGGATCGTCGAAGCCGCATTGGGGAACACACCCGCCCAGGTACGGCTGGACGACCTACCGGGCATTGAAAGACCCGCCGTGAGCCGCTACGCGGCCACCACCCCCAAGCTGCTCGGCTGGTTCGATAGGCACAACGAGGAGAGACGCTATAGGGCACAGGTCAAACCTTTCGGCTTCCTGCTCGCCTACCAGACGGAAGTGGCACCGTTCTCTGGCAGCTCTCTTCCCAGGCCCGTGTCCGCCTATGACAAGGATCCGGAGAAAACCGTAGACGGCTGTTTCGATCGTGAGACCGGCAAGCCAGTCCCTCGAGACCGGCTGAAGAGTTATCGAGATGCGTTGGCCCGATACCACCTGCACCCAGAGAGCAAGTTCCACAACGCTGACTACACGGATCGCGGGTTAACTCGCAGGCGTCATGTGCGGGCCACGGTTGCCGAGTACATCGGCAAAGAGGCCAACAGATGGGAGGAGCAGTACCACCTCGGGTTGGACCTCATGGCGCAGACCGAGTACGGATTGTCGCCAGAGGGACGAGATCGCGCCCGGGAGGCTGCGAGGCGGGTCGCAGATACTCATGGGCAGCGCCAGCTGGCGGCGGCCGCAGGCGTTTCCCTCAGCGAGCTATCGGCCGTGCTTCTCGACAAGCACAGTGCCAACCTATCCACCCTCACTAAGCTGTGCGAAGCGGTATCCCGCCTGCAAAGAGTAGAGCGTGACCAAGCCGAGCAAACTAGGAGCGTGCTCGAGGAAGCTAGAAGGCAGTGCAAGCTTAACCCGAATTATTCATGAGCGCCTCCGAAGGCTCCCGAAAGAGCGTGCCATAGACTTTGTCCCGGATGGCCCGAAGCTAGATGCAGGCGGACCTTCGTCATCAGCTCCCTGACTCTGCCGCCGATCTTGATGAGATCAAGCCTAAGGGTGTCAAGTTGCATTCGGCGAGAGCCGCGTTCGATCAACTTCCTCCTCAAAGCGTCCATCAGCCAATAGGCCGCGGCGTGCAAGAGCAAGCGGAACTGGTTGGCTACGAAACGGTGGCAGCTCAGACGATCCGCTTTCACGTGGAGCTTGAAGTCCTTGATCCAGTTCTCTGCCTCTCCTCGCCTAGCGTAGAACTCGTAGAGAGCCTTTGGTT
Organism: Rubrobacter sp.; assembly: GCA_016781885.1. Classification (GTDB taxonomy): domain Bacteria; phylum Actinomycetota; class Rubrobacteria; order Rubrobacterales; family Rubrobacteraceae; genus Rubrobacter_F. Next base: position 147 of record JADDPM010000196.1, on the reverse strand, counting down.
CACCGTTTCTGGTGCTCACCACGAAGCGTGTGTTCGTCCCCTTCTCCATCGCCTCGACCTTGTAGACGACCCTGCGCTCGCGCTCCCAGCTTCCGGCCTCGTAGACATCCTCACCGAGATATGCTCAAAAGATGTGGATTGGAGAAT
>JADDPM010000078.1 GCA_016781885.1 Rubrobacter sp. | reverse complement strand
CCAGGACCGGCATCGTCTGGAGCATGATCCTGGCCCTGTCGGTCACCGTTATCTGGGAGGTTGCCGGTCGTCCGCTAGGTATAAGCGAGGCACTGGTAGGGTACGTGGTTATGGCAGTCTCGCTAATCTCCATCAGCCTGATGACTTCGCACAATGATAAAGAACAGGTTGTTGCCCTCTGGAGTGAGGACTTGCAAAGACGTGAGACTGAGCCTGAGGAGGCTACAACCTGATGCCATGTTGCGAACATCCGGCTTGTCGTGCTAGCTGTACGCGATTAGGAGGCTAGAGACTGTGTCTACGGTCCACAAAGCAGCCGACTGTATAATCTTCGGCGGCATCATTCGTACCATGGATTCGCAGCGACCCGAGGCCGAGGCAGTAGCTATTTCGGGTGGGCGAATCGTTTGTGTCGGTGAGCTGGAGCAAGCTCGGAAGGCAGCAGGGCCGAACGCTGAAGTCGTTGATTTGCGTGGCGGAGTTGCGCTTCCGGGCTTTATCGAGTCGCACAGCCACCCCATGTTCTACGGCCGATATCTCGAGGAGGTTGATTGCAGGGGGTGTAGATCTATAGGCGAGATCACGGAGGCGTTGAGGGCCAGAGCGTCCGAGATCCCGCCCGGAGAGTGGGTGCTGGCCCACACCTACGACGATACGCTCCTTAAGGAGCAGCGCCATCCCAATCGCTACGACCTCGACCGCGCCAGCGACAGGCACCCCATAGTTCTCAGGCACATCTCCGCCCACAGCTTGGTAGTAAACACCGAAGCTCTGCGGCGCGTTGGCATCGGCTCTGAAACGCCGGATCCGGAGGGCGGCCGCATCGGGCGGGACGCGCACGGAGAGCCCGACGGTCTGCTATGGGAGTGGGCGCAGAACCTCGTCCAGTCCTACCTCCCCGAGACGTCTATCGAAGACATGCACCGTTATCTGCACAACAGCGCCAGAGAGTACCTCGCCGCCGGAGTAACGTCTGTCGTTGACGCCGCCCTCGGGTTCTCCTATGGGTTACAGGAGGCCGAGGCGTTCGCGCTCCTCTCCAGGGATGGCGGGTTGCCGTTGCGGCTCGGCACAGCGGTTCTCTACCCGCTCTGGAAGGAGCTGCGGGAGGGAACCGAGCCGGGGCTTGAATGGCCTGGTGATCCAGAATGGGTGCGTCCGGTGGCCGTAAAGTTCTTCCAGGATGGGTCGATACAGCTGCGCACAGCGGCACTGCGGCAACCCTACTACGGAGAGGACGAGGCCGCCGACGAGCAGCACTTGATTTGGGATCAGGAGAAGCTCGACCGCATGGTAGCGGATGCGCATTCGGCCGGATGGCAGATCTGGACGCACGGAAACGGGGACGCCGCGATAGGTTCGATTCTGGACGCTTACGAGAAGGCCCTCGCGGACTATCCGCGCGCGAACCACCGGCACAGGGTCGAGCACTGCCAGACCGCGGGCGAGGACCAACTCGACCGCATGGAGAGTCTCCAGGTGGTCGCATCCTTCTTCGCTCCCCACGTCTGGTACTGGGGGGACAGGCACCGGCAGATGTTTCTGGGTCCGGAGAGGGCTGCCCGGATAGATCCTCTGGCCTCGGCGCTGCGAAGGGGAATACGCTTCGGGCTGCACAACGACAGCCCGGTAACGCCGATCAGCCCGCTTCTTTCGGTAGGCACCGCCGTAAGCCGCCTGACCAGCGGCGGGCAGGTGTTGGGGGATGAGCAGGCCATCACTGTAGACCAGGCCCTGCGTTCGATGACTATAGACAGCGCCTACCTCGCCTTCGAGGAGAACCTGAAGGGGACGCTCACGGAGGGCAAGTTCGGAGACGTCGTGGTCCTCGAAGCCGACCCATACGAGGTTGCCCCGCGAGAGATTAAAGACATCCCAGTGGGCATGACCATCGTTGGCGGCAAGATGATGCACAACGCCGTATAGAGCACCGCGATCCGTGGTAGGTAAACCCCCTTCCTCGGGGAAGGTCCTTGGGGAAGGCAGGTCAGGACGACAAACGTTGGCACCGAATAGCGAGGAGACCCATGACCCTTAGGGTAACCGCATTCCACCCTGCTCAGCCTCCGAGCCTCGGCCTCGCGCGCAACAACCGATGAAGCTGACAAGACGACTTCAGCGCCGTCCTCAAGCCTAACGTGAAGCCTCACCAGCTCGATTAGTAGGAGCGGCGCGCAGATAAGCGGTTTTCCAAGTATAGATGGTGGCTATGGGAGGCTTTGGTAAACCTATAATCGATACTATTGCCGCAAGATGAAACTCGTCTATTATGGCTGGAGAAGCAGAGGAGTAGCATCAATGAGGAGTTCCCACGGAGCGTGGGACGGCCAGTGAGTGGCGTGGATCAGGCTAACGGTGCAACAGGCCAGATCTGTTCGGGAGGCCGGTAGGGGAGCGCCATCGGCTCTTGGACGAGCAACGGGTTCAGGGGAACCGCAAACAGTTGGGTTCGGGGGAAGGGGAAGCGTGTGGAGAGCATGGAGAGGCTCGGCGGGGAGAACATGGGTGAGGAAGTCTCCCCCGGAAAAGTAGCCCTGGCCAGTTCCATAGGCGCTACTATAGAATGGTACGACTTCTTTATTTACGGTACAGCGGCTGGTCTGGTGTTCAACCAACTATTCTTCACCAGCCTGGACCCGGTGACCGGCACGCTGGTTGCTTATCTCACCTTCGCGGCAGGCTTCGTAGCCCGTCCTGTGGGTAGTGTCATCTTCGGACATTACGGGGACAAGATCGGCCGCAAAGCAATGCTTATCCTCACGCTGTTCATAATGGGCGTGGGCACCTTCATCATCGGCCTCTTGCCGACATATAACAGTATTGGAATTTGGGCGCCAATTCTGCTGGTTGTATTTCGGCTCGTGCAAGGTATAGGCATCGGCGGTGAATATGGAGGAGCGGTGCTCATGGCGGTGGAATACGCGCCTGAGGGCAGGCGCGGTTTCTACGGTAGCTGGCCTCAGGTCGGGGTTCCGGCGGGGCTCTTGCTCGGTACGGGAGCCTTCGCCTTGGTTTCGTTCCTGCCTGGCGAGCAGTTCTTCGCATGGGGCTGGCGGCTGCCGTTCCTGGTAAGCATCGTCCTGGTCGGCATAGGCCTGTATATCCGGCTACAGATCCTGGAAACTCCGGCTTTCACGCGCGTCAGGGAGGCTCAAGAAGAGGCTCAGGTTCCCTTTGTGGAATTGTTGCGCACCCAGCCGAAAGAGTTGATCCTGGGCATGGGTACGCGCTGGATTGAAGGCCTGGCCTTCAACGCCTACGGCGTCTTCATGATTTCGTACGTTGTCAGCCAGCTTGGGTTGACTAGAACTACGGCGTTGACCGGGGTCATGATCGCCGCCGCTTGCGGAGTGCTACTAGTCCCGGTTTACGGGGCGCTCTCCGACCGCTTTGGCAGACGGGTAGTCTACAGCGCGGGGGCGATATTATTCGGGCTGCTTGCATTCCCCTCCTTCTTGCTGATCAACACCGCGCAGCCGATTCTGATCTGGTTGAGCATAGCGGTAATGCTCGGCCTCATATACCCCGCCATATACGCCCCTTTGGCTGCGTTCTGGTCCGAGCTATTCGACACCCGCATCCGTTATACCGGGGTTGGGTCCGTCTACCAGTTCTCGGGAATATTTGCGAGCGGGCTTACGCCGGCGATCGCTACCCTGTTGCTTTCGTTCGTGGGAGGTGCCCCGTGGCTGTTCGCTGGCTACATGATCCTCGTTACTCTTATAAGCTTGGCGGCGGTTTACCTTTTGCCGGAGACGTTCCGCAGAGATATAAATCCGACCACGTCTGCGGTGCAGCAACCCAAAACGGTCACGGAGAGTCAGGGCTAGGAGCACTGACTCTCCCGATAGAGAGGAATCGTAACGATGGCAGAGAACCTGGCGGTGACCTCGAACCATGAGAGGCTGTTCAAGCTCGAAGCCACGCCCATAACTTTCGGGCCGGGAGCCTGCGAGGAGGCGGGCTGGGAGTTGAAGCGGTTGGAGGTCGGACGGGTAATGATTATATCTGATCCCGGTGTGGCCAAAGCGGGGATAACAAGCAGGATCCTGGAGATAATAGAGGCCGACGGGATAGAGTGCGAGGTCTACGACCGCACGCATGTCGAGCCTTCCCTGGAGTCAGTTCAGGAAGCCGCCGATTTCGCCGCAGCCGGCGGGTTCGACGGGTTCGTCGGCGTCGGCGGGGTATCCAGCCTCGACACCGCGAAGGTGGCGAACCTCGTGGCCACGCACCCCGCGCCCGTGGTGGACTACATCTTTCCGCCCCTGGGTGGCGGGCGCAAACCGCCGTCGCCGTTAAAGCCCCTCCTGGCGATACCAACCACTGCCGGCACCGGCTCCGAGGCGACCGGGATCGCCGCGATGGATCTCCCGGAGCAGAGGACAAAGGCGGCCATCTCACACCGTTTCCTGCGGCCTACGCACGGGATAGTGGACCCCCTGCTCACGCTCTCCATGCCGGCCGAGGTGACCTCTGCTTCCGGACTGGACGTGGTATGTCACGCGGTTGAGTCTTTTACCGCGCGGCCCTACGATTCGCGTCCGGCCCCGGAGTCCCCGGACGACCGCCCGCCCTTCCAGGGGTCTAACCCTGTCGCCGATATCTGGTCGGCCAAGGCCTTGGAGTATGGCGGCAAGTACCTGAGGAGGGCCGTGGCCGACGCTGACGACGTGGAGGCACGCGGCAAGATGATGCTCGCCGCCTCGATCGCTGGCATCGGGTTCGGCTCCGCCGGCACCGCCATCCCCCACGCATGCGCGTACCCCATAGCCAGCCTTAAACATGCCTACCAGTCCCCCGGCTACCCCGGCGAACACCCTTTCGTGCCCCACGGCTTCGCGGTAATAGTCACGGCCCCGGCCGCCTTCAGGTTTACTTACCCCGCCGACCCGGAGAAGCACCACCAGGCCGCCGAGTTCCTCGCGGGCGAACCGATCCCCGATGCAGACGAGAACACTCTGCCGAACGTGCTGCTCCGGCTGATGAAGGACGTCAAGGTGCCGGGCGGTCTTCGGGAGCTCGGTTACTACGAAGGTGACATCGACGATCTCGTTGAGGGGGCCCTCAAACAACGGCGACAGCTCATGATCGCCCCGCGCGAGGCCGGACCCGATGACCTCGCGAATATCTTCCGGGAGTCTATGCAAAACTGGTAGGAGGAGAGCGGCACGGCATCGCCGTGCCGCCGCAAGCTCGCTTTGGAGTGTGAGGACTACGCGGCCGGCGGACCAGGTCGCCTACCTAGTATGAGGAGCGCGCGAGGGCCGGGAGGCGGTTTCGTCGAGCGCGTGGGCGAGGATAGAGAGGCCCTCTTCCAGTTCGCCGTCGGTTATCGGGAGCGGCATGAGCGTTCGGATCACGTTCCCTTGTTGCCCGGCCGTCAGTAGCATCAGGCCCCTCTGCAGGGCGTTCTCCATCACTCTTGCCGCGCGCTCTCTGTCGTAGGCGCGGCTCACAGGGTCCTTCACCAACTCCATGGCGACCATCGCTCCTCGGCCCCGTACCTCGCCTATCACGTCGGGATGCTTTTCCTGCATCTCACGCATCGCGCCCATCACGCGAGCTCCTATCGCACCGGCGCGCGAGAGTAGATCGTCCTCCTCGAAGATTCTGAGTATGGTCAGGGCTGCTGCGCAGGCTACCGGATTGCCGCCGAAGGTGCCGCCGAGGCCGCCGGGCTCTACAGAATCCATGACCTCTGCTCGCCCGGTCACCGCCGAGAGCGGCAACCCGCCTGCCAGGCTCTTGGAGGCGGCCAAGAGGTCGGGCGCTACCCCAGAGTGTTCTATGGCGAACATCTTGCCCGTCCGCCCGAGGCCCGTCTGGATCTCGTCCGCTATCAACAGCACGCCGTGCTCGTCGCATAGCTGGCGCAGTTGCCTCAGGTAGAAGTCCGGGAATGGGATGAACCCGCCCTCCCCCGAGACGGGCTCGACAATAATTGCTGCCAGGTTCTCCACGGCGACCTCGTTCGCAAGCGCCCGCTCCACGAACGCGAAGCAATCACCCTTACAGCCTTCGGAGCACTCTTCTCCCGCGGGACAACGGTAGGGGTAGGGCGCCAGCACCCGGTGTATCTCCGGGGCGAACGGTCCGAAGCCTTCTTTGAACGGACCGGGTTTGCTCGTCAACGTCATGGCGAGGAGGGTGCGCCCGTGCAGGCCGTTCTCGAAGGCCAGCACCGCCTCGCGGCCCGTATGAGAGCGCGCGATCTTGACCGCGTTCTCGATCGCCTCCGAGCCGGAGTTGGCAAAGATGGTCTTTCTCTCGAACCCACCGGGGACCAGGGCGTTGAGCTTCTCAGCCAGCTCGACGAAGGGCTCGTACGGCGCTGCCTGGAAGGCGGTGTGGATCAGGCTTCCGACCTGCTCCTTTACAGCCTCGGCCACGCGGGGATCGACGTGCCCGACGTTCATGGCGCCTATGCCACCGGCGAAGTCTATGAAGGTATTGCCGTCGACATCCGTAATGAGCGCGCCACGCGCCTCCTCGACGAAAACGGGGATGGCATTCGCCCAACCCCGGGACACCGCGTGTCTCTTGCGCTCCATTAAGGCTTTGCTCTTCGGACCCGGTATCTCGGTCTTGATCCTCGTCGAGTCCAGCACGTAGGAACCCTTTCTATTCAATGGTCACACCATTCTTGCATCTCTCCGGTACATGTAAGTATACATATGTCAGGCATCAAACAGGCTGAGGAAGAACATCGGGAGGCAGAATGGCTTAGGAGACGCTACGATAGTGGCGCCAACTCACCACCTTCCCACGCAGGGCGGGCCACAAGATCTTGCAAGCACCTTCCGGGAGTCTATGCAGAACTGATAACAGAACGCGCGGCCGTCCGCTGGAGTTTTGCCTAGCATCTGCTGGCCCCGGCGAAGAAGATGAGGTTATCCTTCCGGAGCGGGTCAGGCTCGAAGCCGGCGTGGTCGAGGAGGCTCGTTACCTCCTCGGGCTCGAAGAAGCGCAGGCCGCCTGCTGAGAGGAGGCGTTGCACGCGGCGTCCCCGTTGCGTCTTCGCCTCTAGGAGGCCCATGACCGCCACCCGCCCGCCGGGCTCCAGCATCCGCTGCGCCTCCCTCAAGACGCGCGCCGGGTCGCCGAACTCGTTCAGCGTACCCCCACAGACGGCCCCGGCAAACGCGCCGTCCATGAACGGCAGGTTCTCCGCATCGGCCCGGGCGAAGGAGGGGAAGACTCCCATAGTACGCTTTGCTGTACGCTTTGCGCGCTGGACGGCTTCTTTGAGCATGGTAGGAGCGATGTCTATGCCGAGGACTTTGCCCCTGCCTCCGAGCTTCGCGGCCAGGCTCCTCGTGTACAGGCCGGTGGAGCAGCCGAGGTCGAGGTAGAGGCCGCCGCGGTCCACTCTTGCGAGGTCGGCTATAATCCCGATCTCGCGGTCGTTCGGGAACTTCTCTCCGGTGAGGAGCGTCAGGGAGCGGGACCGCCACAGGGGTTCGTAAACCGGACCCGCACCGGGCAGAAAGTTGGTGAGGTTGGCGACGTTGCGCACGCCGGTTCGCCGTCCGAGGAGGTCGAGGTAGCCGTCCTTTACCGGGTAGGTTCTGCCGGTGGCGGGGTCGAGGACGAGGCCGGAGGTGACGGAGCCGTCCAACTCGGTCCCCTCTAACAGCTCCAGACCCTCGCTGCCCGCCGGGCTCGGACGGGTTATTCGGAGGAGACCCCGATCGTACACCTAGCGGCGTCTCCGGTCGGTGATGCGGCCTATGCGAGCGTCGAAGCCCCGGACGGAATCCACGAACGCGCCCGAGTCTCCCCCGTGCGGAGGACTCTTGAGCGTCGGATAAGAGCCTTCGTGGAAGACGAGGGGAGCCTTGCGCGTGTCACCCGCTTGAACGGCGACGACGCGTCCCAGGAACAGGTCGTGGTCGCCGCCAGGGTAGGTCGCTTCGAGCTCGCACTCTATCGCCGCTAAAGCGCCCGCGGCGAGCGGGGCACCGGTCTTGCCGTACCCGCCGTTCAGGGAGTGGATCGCCTGCAATCCGCTGGAGCGTTCGGGGGAGGCGAAGAGCCGGCTCAGGCCCTCCTGATCGGCGGCGAGGAGGTTGACGGCATAGTAGCCTTCCTCCTTCACGCGCTGGTTCAGCCGGGCCTCCTTGTGGACGCTTACCAGGAAGAGCGGAGGGTCCAGGGAGACGGAGATCACCGCGTTCGCCGTCATCCCCTCGGCCTCCTCGCCGCTCCCGGTGGTAACTATCGCCACCCCGGTAGGGAAGTGCGCCATCGCCTCGCGTAGGGCGGACGCGCTAGCGCCGCGGCTCTCCCAGCCGTGTTTTTTGAGATCCTGCTCTCCCTCAGCCGGCAATCTCGTCTCTTCCGTAGGGGTAAGCGTACAAGGACGTTCTCGGAGGCTACTACGCGCGGGGCTTCTCTACAAGGCGTGCGCTCCGGCGTCCCCGGTGCGCAACCCCTTGGGCCACCACCGCTTGACGGTCTCTTGGTCGGAGCCGTACCATCGCCCCCTCAAACCACCGTAGAGGCGGCCGTGGTAGAGGTTGTCGAGGACCAGGTGCTCGGTGCCCGGGAGCAGGGCAGACTCTACCGGGACCAGCCCGTCCCCTTTGACCCGCCCGTCGCCGGTGAAGCGCTCGTAGCGCCTGCGGACCGCCCGAGAGTGGTTACCATCTACCGCCGCCCCCGCCACGGAGAGGTAGCGGATGCTCTCGTGGAGGGCGCCGGGAAAGAGCTCGTTCACCTCAGCGACGGGAGCGAGTAGCCTGTCATCCGGAACGTTGTGGGGGGTACCTAGAGTAATAAGGTGAGAGACGCGGCGGTGTCCCGAGTAGCGGCGGCCCCCGTAGGGGGGATCCCCGCCGATGTACGTCCGGGCCAGGATGCCGCCTGCCGAGTGGCCGACGAGCACTACTTTGTCCGACTCGCTCTCCAGGAGGGCCTTGTCCACCACGCTCGCGACCTCGAAGACGAGCTGGCCGTAGCCTCTAAAGCGCCCCAGGAGCCAATCCAGCGGCGTGATCGGTGTCACGTACACCTCTGAGCCCGAGATCCCCTCCAGGATGCGCTTCAGCCCCCGATAGTTTACCGGCAGGGTCACGTACCCGCCGACGATGATGATGGGACCATATGCTTCCTCTACCTGAACCATGACAAGATTCTAACTTTATTGGCAGCCAGCTTTTGGATAATCACCGGTTCCGGGTCACGCACCGGTTTAGCGGCTGGCCAGCCGTGATCCCCATTCGTGGGCTCAACTTCACCGGCCAGAACGCCGCTGCCTGGTGATATCTACAAAGCGAAGTTCTGTTTGATGCCGTCGAGCACGAACTGGACGGCGAGGGCGGCCAGCAGCACTCCGAGGACGCGACTGAAGACGCTGGCGCCGGTCGCGCCGAAGATGCCCATGACGCGGGGGGCGAGGAGCAAGGAGGCGAGGGTGAGCACGAGGACGATGAGCAGAACGCCGAGGACCGTTAGTGTGGCAAGGGCGTCGCCGCCGGCGGTGTAGAGGAGCACGGTGGTGAGGGAGCCGGGGCCGGCGATCAGAGGTATCGCCAGCGGGAAGACCGAGATATCCTCCTGTGTCTCCACCAGTGCCTCCTCCTGCTCGCGCACCGTGGCCGCCCGCGCCCCCGAGGGGCGAGCAAAGATTACGTCCAGGGAGAGCAAGAAGAGTAAGGCACCCCCCGCGATCCTGAACGCCGGGAACCCGATACCCAGAGCGTCTAACAACCCCTGCCCCACGAACGCGAATACGACCAGGATCGCGGCTCCGATAGCCGTCCCTCTTATGGCTGCTTTGCGCTTGAAGCTTCGGTCCTGCCCGTGGTCAGTCCCACGAAGATAGGGGCCAGCCCCAGCGGATCAACGACCACCAGCAACGTCACGAGCGAGTTGAAGACAGACACAGCCATCGTCCGACTCTATACCAGAGTGAAGTGGGAGTTGATAGAACCTGTATCGTCAAACCGGCGCCTGAAAGTGGAACCCGGGTGCTGGTCCGTCTCCCGTTGTCCGAGGAGCGAACGGTGGAGACTCTGCGCATCCTCGCCGCCGAAGACCATCCGCTCTTCTGGAAGGGTATGAGCTCCTTGCCAAAGGCGGTGCCCGACTTCGAGGTCACCGACTTTGGCACCGACATTCGAGAAAGTGGTAGCGCGCGCCGCTGACCTGCAGATGCTTGGGGGCAACGGCATCGAAGCGACACGCAAGATCCTGCAAGATAGCCCGAACGTCCGCGTTTTAGAGGCTGCGCGGATAGGCGGGTAGCGAATGTGTCAATGGGCGATGAGGAGCCGATTTGATCGTGTGGAGAATCGGCAAATATG
>JADDPM010000195.1:2985-3164 GCA_016781885.1 Rubrobacter sp. | reverse complement strand
GGGCCACAGTTGTCGCGGCTTGATGAAGGTCTTGTAGTAGAAGCCGGCGGAGAGGAAGCGGCCGAAGGCCCGGTTGGCCGACTTCGCGTCGAAGCGCAGGGAAGGCCAGACGTTCTGGGGGCTCACGACCATGCCCGGCTCCACGCGGCGGTGTGCGCCCCGGACGTTCGGCTCGTCGC
>JADDPM010000195.1:0-2867 GCA_016781885.1 Rubrobacter sp. | reverse complement strand
GGTGTCCCCCTCGTACGCCGGGTACGCCTCGCCGTTCCAAGTGAACCTGAACCTCTGTCCGCGGTCGATAACCTCGCCCGGCTGGAGGCCGAGGCGCATGGACATGGAGTTCCTGGCGATCATCGGGTCGGGGCGCGTCAATAGGTCGCCCCCCCGCTATCGTCGGCGACGTTCCCGCCGGTGGCCCGCTCGTCTCGCCTGCCGCGCAACTGCGCGTCGGGGAGCCGTGAGGCCCACACCTCGTTGGTAACCGTGTTCCGCTCGACGGTGAGGTGCTGCCTGCACCCGGCGCGGTGGTACCAGGTCTCCGTCGTCCAGCCCACCGGGTTGTCCCGCATGTAGAGGAAGGCTCTCCACTCTCCGGCGCCGGTGGCGTTCGGGTCGGGACGCGTCGCTAGCTCGCCGACGTAGCGGAACTCCGAAGCGTTGCGGGGCCCGCAGTACGGGCAGGGCAGCAGGATCACGACCGCCGTCCGGCTCTGCACTCAGTGCCCAACGGCCGCGGCCCCTTTCTCGCCTACCAGCCGTCCCTCGGCGAACCGGGCGAGGTCGAAGGTCGCGATGAGCTCTGGCGTCTTGCCGGTTGCGATGATCTCGGCGATCGTCTCGCCCGCAACGGGGCCCGCCTTGAACCCGTAGGTGCCCCAACCCACGTCGATGAGAAAGCCCGCCACGGGTGTTGTGCCCATGATCGGGGCGAAGTCCGGCGTCATGTCGCACAGCCCCGCCCACTGGCGGAGCACGCGCATCTTGGCCAGCGATGGCATGAGCTCGAGCACGTGCCCGGCCAGTTCCTCGACAAACTCGAGCGAACCCCGCATCGAGTAGGAGGTGAACGGGTCCACGCTGGCACCGAAGACCAGTTCCCCCCGGTCGGTCTGGCTCACGTACACGTGCAGCGTGCCGGAGACTATAACCGGGTCGAGAAAGGGCCTCACGGGTTCGGTGACGGCCGCCTGCAGGGGAAAGGTGCTGATCGGCATCCTCACGCCGGCCATGTCCGAGATCAAGGTGGACCAGCCGGCCGTGCAGTTGACCACGACGCGCGTGGCGATGTCGCCACGCTCCGTCCGCACGCCCCTAACCCTGCCGCCGGCCACGTCGATCCCGAGCACCTCGGTGTTCTGGTGGATGTGCGCGCCGTAGGCGTCCACGCCGCGGGCGTAGCCCCAGACCACGGCGTCGTGGCGGATGATCCCACCCGGCGGGTGGTACAGCGCGCCGAGCATCGGGTAACGCACGTTCTCCGAAGTGTCCATGTAAGGGACGAGCCGCTTTATGTCGTCCGGCCCGATGACCTCGGAGTCTACGCCCTCGAGCTTATTGACCTCGGCTCGCCAGTGCATAGTGCGCAGCGAGCTGTCGCTGTGGGCGAGGGTGAGGTGGCCGCGCTGGGCGAACATCGCGTTGAAGTTCAAATCTTCGGAGAGCGTTTCGTACAGTTTCACCGAGCGATCGTAGAAGCGCACACCCTCGGGCGTCAGGTAGTTCGAGCGGATGATCGCCGTGTTGCGCCCCGACCCGCCGCTGCCGATGTAGCCCTTCTCGAGGACGGCCACGTTCGTGATGCCGTACTCCTTAGCCAGGTAGTAGGCGGTGGCCAGGCCGTGCACGCCGCCTCCGACTATAACGACGTCGTAGCTTCGCCTGAGGTCGTGCGCGTGCCAGGCCCGCGGCCAATCCGACCCCGAGAGACCGTGGCGGATCAGGTCTAACGCCGAGTACCGGGCGGGCTTGCGATATCCGTTCATACGATGGTCGTTCTTTGCGCCGTTGCGGTTATTGAACATCCTCACCCGGTTATCATTCCTGCACGCAGCCGTTAGAACCGATCGAGAACATAGCGATGGGGAAGGTCGGCTTAACCATCATCTCGTCGTTTACGTCGCGGCACGACCACGCTGCCGCCCGCTCCATCGCCGTTCAGTACCTGGTTTCTCCACTCTTCCGTGCTCTCTATCTGGTTGAACGTGTAGACGTGAAAGCCGACGATGTTGCAGGCTTGATCGCCTACGTACGGGGCCAGCGCCTTGACCAGCCCATCAGGGCTGTAGCCGCCGGACCCGAAAACATTAGCGAGAAGGCTTCCCACCAGGCCGGTGTGTTTCTTTAGGAATCGCGCCGAGTCCCCCACACCGATCTTGCGAGAGATCCTCAACAGCCGTCTTTTATCCACCACTCCTGGCACCCCGACTATAACGGGCAGCTGGATTCCTCGTTGTCGGATGTCGGCAACCCAGTCGACGATCGTTTGGGGATCAAAGGCCATCTGGCTGACTATGTAGGTGGCGTAAGGCTGTTTGTCCAAGAGCGCCCGCAGGAGGGTGTCGTCGTCGATGACGGGATGGCGCTCGGGGTATCCGCCTATGCCGACATCTTCGAAGCCGTGTCCCATATCCGCCATCGCGGCGAGTAGATCTAGCGCTCCCGAGAACGGGCCGACGGGCTCCCTGGCGTCGCCCCCGATGACGAAGATCTCCCTCACCCCGAGGCCGTCTAACCGCCGCACTATCTCTGCCAGGTGCGCTTCGTCGGCCACGAGCCGCGCGGAAATGTGGGGTACGACCCGAAAGCCTTCTCTCGCCAGCTGCTCCGCGAGCAGCAGGGTGGCTTCGACGCCTCGTGCCGGCGAGCAGGTCACGGTCACCTTTGCTTCTTTGGGAAGGTCTCCCGCCCAGTCTTCCGCTCCTTTAGTCGGGATGACCTCGTACCTGGGCCGCGACAGTACCTTGCCGAGAACCCCCTCGTTTTCGTCGCCGGTCTCTACGCCTCCCACGGAGGTTCGACAGGCTCTTGTCCGGTCCACCGGTGAGACCCGAGTTAGTACGACTTGGTGGTTTCCCTTCTCAGATCCGTCTTCGGAGTCT
>JADDPM010000077.1:4045-10395 GCA_016781885.1 Rubrobacter sp. | reverse complement strand
CTGACCGCGTTGGCGGCGCCCCGGGCCAGCACGCGCGTGTTGATGACGGCAAGCTCCACCCTTAGGCTCGCGTTCGAGTAGACCTCGAGGTGCCTCAAGGACCTGCGGCGGGTAGGGGAGAGACGTGCGGTCTCGTAGCCTGCGGTGAGGGACTCGTTGAACGCCTTTACCATCCCGTCGATCTGTCGGGCTCTCATGAGCGCGCGTTCGGCTCTTTCGGGGTTGCCCGCTGCGAGCGAGGCGGATACTTCTTCCAGCACGGAGGCCAGCTCGTCGAAGATCGGGCGGGCGCTACGCTCGACCCGGCGTTCGGGGTTTACTGGGAAGAGGTGGTTGATCGCCAGGGCCACCGCTCCCCCAACGAGGGCGCTCACGAAGCGGTCGGGCGAGAAACCCGAGGTCGGTGGCTGCAGCACGATCACCAATATCGCCGAGATCGCCGCCTGGTTTACGAAGAGGCTTCGCTCCGAAAAGAACACGGCCGCCGCCATCGCGAGCGCTACCACGAGCCCGACCTGCGCCGTACCGATACCTATAAGAAGCACCAACAGGTCCGCCACCAGCAGCCCGATAGCTACCCCCAGGACCACCTCGACCGTGCGTCTCCCGCGCTCTCCAAGCGTCAGGCCCAGAGAGATCACCGCCGCTATCGGGGCGAAGTACGGCTGCTCTTGCCCTAAAGCGACGGCCGTCAGGAAGTACGCGAGGCTCGCGGCGATGGAGGTCTGGACTACCGGCCAGCCGTTGGCCCGCAGACGCCCGGCCCCTACGCCGAAGCGGCGCCGGGCCCTGGAGAAGAGGCTCGTTTCTCTCGCGGTACTCATGCTCGTTGGATCGAGGTTCCGCCCCGATTGCTACCCGGAAACACTACCGGTCACACGCCTTACGCGCCAGCGCGAGCCTGAGACCGAACGGAGGGCGTACATGCCGGCGCGCTACCGCAAGATGTTGCACGAGAGCTAGAAGCTCTTCTAAGGGTCATGAGCGTCGGGTAAACTTGTGAGGTTGACACGTGGAGGGCGGGCGTTTGGGCCTCAAAAATCCGAGAGACGAGCTTGAGACCGGGCGTGGGCTCGATATCCGGGACGTGTTCGGTGGCTTCTCGGACTACACGCGGAGCGGCTCGCCGAAGCGCGGGGGAGGGTGGCGGAAGACTCTCGTCTTCGTGCTCGCCTTCGTCTGCGCGTTCGTTGTCTTGCTTCTCGTGGCGGATTACTCGATGAGCTATGGCAGGATCCACCGGGGCGTAGAGATCGGTAGCGTGGACGTCGGCGGCAAGACGCCCGAGGAGGCCCGCCGGGTGGTCGAGGAGCGGGCCGCGGGCGTGCCCGAGAGGGTCCGATTCTTCAGGGGCTCCGGTGAGTTTACCTATACCGCGGCTGAGATGGGGATGGGCTTCGATATGGAGGCGAGCGTGCACCAGGCCTACGCCGTTGGGCGCGAGGGGAGCTTCTTCGAGCGGTTTGCAGACCGGATCGGGGCGCTCCGGGACGGGAGGCGCATCCAGCCGGTGCTCGGGTTGGATCGGGAGCAACTGCGGGACGTCCTCTCGGACATGATCTCCACGTTCACGGTGAAGTCCGTGGAGGCGGAATACGAGGTCGAGAACGGCAGGGTCTTCGTCAACGAGAGCCGGAGAGGCAAGAGGGTCGATGAGGAGACTCTACTGAACGACGTTGAGGCCGGTCTCTTCGAGGGGAAGGCCGAGTACGAGGTGCCGGTCGAGATCGACGAACCCCTCCTCACCACCGAGGAGGCCGAGAGGCTAAAGCCGACGAAGCTCCTCGGCAGCTACCGAACCAACTACACTTTGAGTACCGACACGAGCCCCGAACGGGTAGAGAACCTGGAGATCGCCTCGGACGCGGTGGAGGGCACCCTTCTGGCCCCGGGCGAGGTTTTCTCGTTCAACGAGCTAGCCACCCCCTTGAGTTACAACTCTACGAAGGTCATAGTCGAGGGTAAGGAGGAGTTCGCCAGCGGCGGCGGGCTGTGCCAGGTCTCTTCGACGCTATACGTCGCCGCCAACTACGCGGGTCTGGAGATCGTGGAGCGCAACCCGCACAACGCCATGCTCCCCTACATCCGGCCCGGCTTCGACGCCACGGTCTGGTTCGGCCTGCTGGACATGCAGTTCAAGAACACCACCGACGGTTATGTACTACTCAAGGAACGCGTAGACAAGGACGGCTACATCTACGCCGAAGTCTGGGGCAGGCCCACCGGCAAGAAGGTGACGATGAACTCCGAGCCTTCCTACACGGACGCCGACTCGGCTACCTGGATCACCTACCAGCAGGTAGAGGAGGACGGGGAGGTAACCTTCGATGGCGAGATCCACGCCGACACCTACTACGCTTTGCAGACCCAGGAAGGCTACCTCGTCTCGCCGGCGTCCCTACAGCCCGCGCCCGCCAACCCATAGAAGGTCCGATGGTGTGACAACACGTGTATGCGGGTGGTCCGGCGCGCCCGCAGGCACGATAATCTCGGGATGAAGTAACTTCCAGGATGAGGAGGCCAGAGTGGTAGTACGGGTGGGAGCGCAGATTCAGCCGCAGCACGCGGAGTATGGGCAGATGCGCAACGCGTGGCTGCGGGTGGAGGAGATGGGGGCGGACACGCTCTTCAACTGGGACCACTTCTACCCTCTGCGCGGGGAGCCGGAGGGGAAGCATTTCGAGTGCTGGACGCTGCTTGCGGCGATGGCCGAGGTCACCGAGAGGGTGGAGTTCGGGGCGCTTGTTACATGTAACTCGTACCGCAACGCGAACCTGGTCGCGGACATGGCCCGGACCGTGGACCATATCTCGGGCGGGCGGCTCATTCTCGGCATGGGCAGTGGGTGGTTCAGGAAGGACTACGACGAGTATGGTTATCCTTTCGGGACGGCGGGGGAGAGGCTCCGGGCGCTGGACCGGGCGATGCCGGTGATCGAGGAGCGGTTCCAGAGGCTCAACCCTCCCCCGACGCGCCAGATCCCGATCCTCATCGGCGGCGGCGGCGAGAAGGTCACCTTACGCATAGTGGCGGAGCACGCCCACATCTGGAACGGGTTCGGCGACCCGCAAGAGGCGGGCCGCAAGAGCGCCATCCTCGACGACTGGTGCGAGAAGGTCGGGCGCGACCCGAAGGAGATAGAGCGCTCCATCCTCGTCCGGCCGAACCAGATGGGGGACCTGGACGCCTACGTCGAGAACGGCATTACCCATCTCCTGATGGGCTTCTCCGGCCCTGACTACGACCTCTCGCCCCTACAGAAACTCATCTCCTGGCGCGACTCGCGCAACGGGGATTAGCGCAGGCTTTAAAGGAGGCCGGACCTCTTCTTGCTCCGGCGACGCCTCCGGAGCAGGAGCAGCGCTCCGAGGGAGAGTGCCCCGAGAGCGTAAGGCAATCTGCCAGACCCGGTGGTCTCCTGCACCTCTTCCTGGATAGGTCCGTCGGTGACCGAGCAGGCGAAGAGGAAGGCGGGGGGTATGTTGAGCGGCGAGAGGCGGCGTTCTATCGGCGCGAAGAGGCGTTGCAGATACGGGAGGACGGCGGTCGAGTACTGGAGCACGAGCATCTTCCCATCCGGCTTTAGCGCCTCGCGCGCCGCCCCGAGGATGCTCTGCCGCGGCCCCGCCGGGAGCGAGGTGAAGGGTATACTGCTCACGATGTAGTCGGCCTTCGCGCCATCTAGGTATCCCTCGATGTTCTCGGCGGAGTCGTTGATGACGCGCAGCCTCGGGTCATCTCCCAGGCGTTCGGCGACGGCGGAGGCGAGGTCCGGTTCGATCTCGAAGGCCAAAAAGGTCGCGTCTGGGTGGAGACGTTTCAGGATCTCACCGGTGTAGACGCCGGTCCCGACCCCGAACTCGACGACGGTGCGCGCCCGGGGCAGATCGCCCATGTCCAGAAGGTCCCGCACCGCCCACCGGGAGGTGGGCCAGACAGCGCCCACCCTGCGAGGGTGCGAGATCATGGAGCGCAAAAAGATCATGCGCCGCCGCAGGTCGTCCCCAAGGTTCCCTCGTCCGTCGCCGTCCAAAATGATCCCCCCTTTGTCTATCGGTCGCCCAAACGCGCATACCTCGCGCGGACGGCCCTCTACGAGCGCCAAACTCTACCCCTACCGTCACCCCGGTTCAAGTTCGGACGAGAACCGCCCTGCGCTCTGCTTCACCGAGCTTCGCCGTCTCGGAAGCTAAAATCAGAAACATGCACTCTGCACATATATACAGGTCCGGATGTAGAGCGAGGTGGCGGCACTCGGTCGTCGCCTCGGGGATGGGAGGTCTGCTCTCCGGGCGCGTTCTGGCAGGTTACTTCGACCGGGTTGGACCTCGACGCGTACATGGGCGAGCAGCATCGGCTGTTGCTCGTCTTCGCTCGTCACGGAGGACGGCGTCTACTCGCGCCAGAGGCGATTGTTAGAGAGCAGCGAAGAGGGTTTTATCGGACAGGGTTTCTTCCCCGGCGAGCTATTCGAGACCGGAAGCTGCGGCGGCGAACAGACGTTGTCCGGGGAGGCAACGGCACGGGAGCGGTTCGGTACCGAGGCCGGGTGTCTTGTCGCGGTGCTCGTCGGCAAGGACGGCGCAGTCAAGCACCGCTCCGATAAACCTATGGAGCCCAAAGGCCTACGCTCTCACAGGCATATACACCGTTCGAAGGAGGGAGATGTGCGAGAGGGGCGACCGGGGTTGGCCGTGCGGTCGGACGTAACTGTTTCCGGGCTCGTGCGTATACCTGGTTGGATAACTAGCCACGGGGTCCCCGGAACGGGGTGCCGCCAGAAGGATGTCTCTTGTTTGACGTTATAGGTCAGTGGGTTGTGGACACCGTCTCGGCGCTCGGCTACCTGGGCCTGGCGCTTCTCCTTATCGCCGAGAACCTGTTTCCCCCGATCCCTTCCGAGGTCGTTCTGCCGCTCGCCGGTTTCCTCGTGGGCCGGGGCGACTTGAACTTCTGGGGGGCTTTCATCGCGGCTACCTCGGGGAGCGTGCTGGGCGCCCTTATCCTCTACGCTTTGGGACGCTGGGGAGGACGCTGGCTCATCCTTCGCTACGGCTCCTGGCTGCGCGTGGACAAGCAGAGGCTCGACCAGGCCGAGGGCTGGTTCAGGCAATGGGGCGACTGGGTCGTGCTCTTTGCGCGCATCGTACCGGTCGCCCGGAGCATCATCTCTATCCCCGCCGGTACAGCCAACATGCCCCTTACCCACTTCGTCGTGCTCACGACCATCGGCTCAGCCCTCTGGAACGCCCTGCTTATCGGAGCAGGCATGATCCTCGGCGCCAACTGGGCGCTCGTCCAGGACTGGGTAGGTTCCTACTCGAATGCCGTCCTCGTAGTAGCGACCGTCGTCGTTGCTGTATTCCTCTCTCTCTACACCTTCCGGCGCGGACACTGACAACAGTCACGTGCTACCGAGAAACCGATCGTCAACGGCCAGGAGACAGGTTACGATCTGCTCGCCAAGAGACTGATAGGTACTCGGCACTCGGGGGAGAGATCGACAGTGCCTCTTGGGTTCTCAGTTCATTTCTCCTGACTACTGCGGGTTCGTGGTAAAGAGCCTCGTACTCATCTCCGGTGCCCTTGCCGCCGTAAGCGGAACGCACGGGTGAGAGTGATTGCGAAGAGTGGCATGAGGGACGTTACTGGCGCATAGAATTACGAGCAGTGGCAAGGCGTTAGTCAAGAGGGTGGGAGGAGGAGTTGTTATGTATTCGGAGCTGTGGCAGTTCGGGGCGATGGTGGTTTTCTTCGCGGTTGCGGTATCTTTATGGTTGAAGATCGTGTACCTGCCCGGACGCACTCTGGAGCGTTGGGAGGACCAGCGGGTCAGGATGGAAGGGGAGCGTACCCGGCAAGAACCTCCGGCGGAGGAACGCCGTAGCTAGCCGCTGCTGAAGTGGCGGGACCACACGGCGCGGTCCTGGCGGGCTTCGATGGCGGCTTTGAAGTGTTCGTTTAGAGGCTTCTCGGGGTCTTCGGCGGCCTCTTCGAGGACCTCGTTGAATTCGAGGACGTAGTCTCTGGTGTTGACGTCGCTCAGGAAGGCTCCCGCAGAGGCGGGGCCCATGCTTTCATGTTCGGCGAACTCATGGATCACAGCGTTCATCAGGGCCATGAGGAAGCGCTGAAAGTCCTTATCTTCGGTGCTCTCAGGAGGATTCTCGCTCATCCGCTCGTCGAACTGCCGGCCGAAGATCAGGGCTGCCGCGACGATGCGCCGCCTGTCCTCCGGCGTCTTGCCCGGCCCCCACGCCCGGGTCATGGTCTCCTCGTCGAGCCTCTGGAGGTAGGCGAGGGCCGGGTCCGCCTCGTGCCTGTCTCGTAGCTCTCCGCCGCCCACGAAA
>JADDPM010000077.1:0-4032 GCA_016781885.1 Rubrobacter sp. | reverse complement strand
CCGTCCCGCCACGGGGTCGTTGCCAAAGGTGTGACTGCCTTCCTCGCCTACCGCTTTCTGTACCGGCGCGAGCGCGGGGAGAACGGGGAGGTGGTCGGGCGAGGCTACCAACCTTCGAAGCCGCTCCCCGTCAGCGGCGCCAGGCCCCTACTCCAGGCTGCTGTTGCTGGTGTTGCTCCGGCGTAGGCTCCTTCACCCTTTCCCGCCTCGCCGGGATGTATAACCGTTACAGACGATGGCGAGAAGAGGAGCACCGGGTATGAACATGGTGATGTGGGGCAGGGCGCTCAGGCTGATACCGCGCCCCACCAAGGAGGAGTGGCGCGAGCTTGACTTCGTCTCGCGCTGGCTCATTGCGACTCGCGCCGCGGTCCTCGTCATCACCCTGATCTCGTCCGGGATAGCGGGTCTGCTCTCCGCCAAAGAGGGCAGGTTCGACCTTCTTCTCTGGTGCCTCGTCACGCTCGGCCTCCTCGCGGCCCACGCGACCAACAACTTGCTCAATGACCTGACGGATCATTTCAAGGGCGCGGACTCCGGTGACTCGTTCCGCACGCAGTATGGTGTGCAGCCCGTAGAGGCGGGGCTCATGACGGTGCGCGATGTACTCCTATACGCCGTGGGGACGGGCCTCGTGGCGCTCGCGGCCGGGGCGTACCTCGTCTACCTGCGCGGGCTGCCGGTGCTGGTCCTGCTCGGGCTCGGGGCGTTCTTCGTGCTCTTCTACACCTGGCCTTTGAAGTACGTAGGGCTCGGGGAGCTCGCGGTCCTCGTGGTCTGGGGACCGTTAATGATCGGGGGCGGCTACTACACCATTACTGGCGAGTGGAGCTGGCAGGTCGTGCTCGCGGGCCTTCCGTACGCGCTGGGGACCACCGCCATAATCTTCGGCAAGCACATAGACAAGCTCGACGCCGATAAGAGCAAGGGCATCCGCACCCTGCCCGTGCTGATAGGGGAGCGTCCCTCCCGCTACGCCGTCCTCGGCATGATGGTCCTCCAGTACCTCCTCGTGCTCTATCTCGTCCTCACCGGCTTCTTCACCCCGCTGATGCTCGTCGTGCTCCTCTCGCTTTACGGTTTCTTCAAGCTCATCGTCCCGGCATACAAGAGCTCTAAGCCTGCGACGATGCCCCGGGAGTACCGCGCCGACGTGTGGCCCCTTTGGTACGTCGCCTTCGCCTTCCTCCACAACCGCCGCTTCGGTATCCTCTTCGTGTTGGGCCTCCTGGCAGAGGTCGTTCTGGAGTTGGCCGGCTAGCGCCGCGGCGCGGGGGAGGTGACGTGCGGAACCTGGAGCTGAAGGTACGCTGCTCAGACGACGTAACCCTCGACATGTTGGCGGGGCGAGCGCTGGCCGGGGGCGCGGTCTACGTCCGGACTATGGGGCAGCGTGACACCTACTTCGCGGCGTCGCGCGGCCGCCTGAAGCTGCGCGAGTGGCGACGCGAAGAGGACGGGGGAGACGGTGGGTGGTCCGGCCACGCTTACGAGGACGGCGAGGCGGGGGCGGCTTTGATCTCCTACGCGCGCCCCAATCATTCCGGCTCGCGATTTAGCGACTACCAGATCGGTCCTGTCGATGACCCTGAGGCCCTCATCCCGGTGCTGGCCGGGGCACTGGGCGTAAGGGTCGTGGTCGAGAAGCGGCGCGCCCTCTACCGCTATGGCAACACCCGGATACACCTGGACTCGTGGCGGGCCTGGGCGCGTTCGTCGAGCTGAAGACCGTGCTGCCTACGCCGGGAAAACCCCTGGCGAGCGCGAAGATCCAAGCCGCAGCGACAGCCGAGCACGGGGAAGTTATCGCGTTGCTGGAGCTAGACGGTCTCCCACCCCTCTCGGGCTCGTAC
Organism: Rubrobacter sp.; assembly: GCA_016781885.1. Classification (GTDB taxonomy): domain Bacteria; phylum Actinomycetota; class Rubrobacteria; order Rubrobacterales; family Rubrobacteraceae; genus Rubrobacter_F. Next base: position 2,179 of record JADDPM010000077.1, on the reverse strand, counting down.
TGCGACCTGCTCGCAGAGAAGGGAAGGTGGGAGTACGAGCCGCCGGGCGCCGGCTAGTATCTCAGTAGCCCGGCGAGGCCCTCGAACTCCTCGCGCAGGACGGCGGAGGCATCCTCACGGTTGTGCTCCCTCTCGATGTCCTCGTTAGGTGTCTCACCGAAATCATCGCGGGAGCGCACGTACTCCAGGCGGGCGCCCCGGTTGGTGGCCAGGTCTATGAGGATGTCCATGAGGGGACGCACCCTAGTCTCCTGGCGGCAGAAGGGGCACTCCTTCTGGCTCATGTCGGTGATGGCGAGCTCGTCGTTGTCGCACCATCTGGTCTCGCCTTCAAGGTCGTAGAGGGCGACGAGGTGGTAGACCCGGCCCTCCTGAAGGGCCTCGATGGTGTCCTTGACGCCACGCACCCCGTTCTCGCGTGCCTTTGCGATGAGGTCGTCCTCGCGTTCCCTCTCGGCCTGCTGCTGGATGGCCTCGAACTGTTGCATGATCTCGGACTCCGGAGCGCTAGTGGCGACGGCCTCCTCGGCGACGACCCTGGCTTTTATCTCCTGGGGGAGCTCGTTGAGGAAGACGACGGTCCTCTCTTTGGGGCCGGCGACGATGAGGTGGCGGACGTTGTTCTGGAAGATCAGCTTGCGCGTTAGCTCGCCCGCCTCCTTGAAGAAGCGGCGGATGTTCGTCTGCTGCGTACGCCCGGCCGGATCCATGTCCGTCGAACCGCCGCTTACGGGGTACATCCCGTGGGGTTTCATGTCCACCTCTCGGAAGAAGCTGCTCTCGGGCGTAGCACCCCGCCCCTCGTTGGGGATGATCACCGGCTCCGAGACGAAGAAGCGAAACTCTTCGGCCTCGACTACGGCTACCCCGTAGGCCTCATGCTCGTCGACCGCCAGGACGAGAGGCGCCATGTACGGCTCCCCGAAACGGAAGGCCTCCGGGAGGTCCACCTGGAGGTCGTAGCGCTCGAAGAAACCATCCGGGGCGACGAAGAAGACCAACGTCCGCGCGTGCGGCGGCGGCGTCTCTTCCTCTACCGACTCCCGGACCTGCGACGCTAGATCCTCCGGCAACTCCTCCATCTCCCTCAGTGCGTCCTTGAGACGTATCTTGTACGCCTGCCCCTGATTCTCCGGGTAGCGCGCGTTCACGCTCAAGTACACCGAGAGCACCGGACCCGGATGTCCTTCGAGACGGTCCTTGAGTCTCTTGATATCTTCAGCCTGCGCCGCCATATTCCACCTCTCTGATCTGTAACATTAGTCTTGCAAACATCTCTCTAACGATGTTGCCCGAAAGAGCACCGATCTAATATACCAGCCGATCCCGCGAAATCAGGCTGTTGCTAATCAGGCTGTTGCTAGAGAGAGTCCGGCGACGAACGATCAGATGAGCCGCGCACAGATCACACCAGGATAAAGTCGCCTCTTCGACGAGACGACCGAGATACTGTTCCGCCATGACCTCAACGGTATTGAAAGCTAGTACCATCCCGCCGCGCCTTGAAGTAGTCTGCGAAGGGTTGATCGGATGGCTCTGGACTGACACAGAAGGTCTACTTGAGCATAAGAAGTTAGCCGCCGGTATTCGGCCCGCTTGGCCGCGGCACGAACATTCGCTGCCCCTGCCTGACAGACGGTAAACTCTCTTCGATGCGTGTCTTGATCTCCGGCTGCGGCTATGTTGGAACCTCTTTAGGCCTCCTCCTCGCCTCCGAGGGCCACACCATCTTCGGCCTGCGCCGCAACACCTCCGCCCTCCCACCCGAGATCCATCCTGTAGAGGCAGACCTATCTACGTCCCTGCCGCCCGGCGCCCTGCCGGGAGACCTCGATGCCGTTGTGCATGTGGCCTCTCCCGGAGCCTCCACCGACGAGTCCTATAAAACCGCCTACGTGCATGGCCCACGCAACCTTCTCTCTGCACTGGCGCCCCGGAACGCTCTCCGGCGCTTCGTCCTCGTCTCCAGCACCGGCGTCTACGGCCAGAAGGATGCCGAGTGGGTGGACGAAGACTCTCCAACGGAGCCCGAGAGTACGAGCGGGTGTCGCCTCCTCGAAGGGGAACGCCTCGTCCTGGACGGCCCCGTACCCGCCGTGGTACTGAGGCTCGGCGGCATCTACGGACCCGACAGGACCGGCGCGATCGAACGCGCGCTCCGCGAACAGCCCCGCGAGGT
>JADDPM010000076.1:6550-10084 GCA_016781885.1 Rubrobacter sp. | reverse complement strand
GCCGCCAGTTGGGTGGAAAGCGGAGGGTACAGTTCGTGAGTAAAGGGAGGGCGAACGCGAGGGTTACAGATGGCCCGGTTCGGGTGTAAGGTACGGGCCTAGCGGATCGTGAGCACAGCGGGTGGGAGGGGAACGCACATGCCGGAAGAGAACGGAACCGTGGTCTTACGCTTCATCGACGAGGTGATCAACGGGGGGCGTCTCGACCTGGTGAACGAGCTGGTCCGGACCGATTACGTCGAACACGACCCCGTCTTCGGGATGCCACCAGACCGCGAAGGGCTCAAGAGAACCGTTGCCGCGCTCCACGCCGCCTTCCCCGACTTGCGCTCCGCCGTCGAGGACCTCATCGAGGCGGAAGACAAGGTGATCTATCGCGGGAAGCTGCGCGGCACCAACGAGGGCGAACTCCTGGGCATGGAGCCTACCGGTGCATGTTTCGAGGTAACGGAGATCCACATTAACCGGTTCCTCGATGGCAAAATCGTCGAGCACTGGGGACTCGTTGACGAGATGGGCGTGATGGAGCAGCTTGGTGGCGGCCCGCCTTGAGACTGGTCTTGGAAACCCCGCGCGTTCTGAGCTTGTCTCGGCGTCGGGACCTTTCGCGGCACAAACAAAGAAGAGCCGGGCTGGACTTTTAGGAGGGGGGTAACGTTTGCCAGCCCGGTCTGATTATCTAGTACGGGAAGCCACCTTCAAGGTTTCGTTTAGCAGGGAAAAAGGGCCGGGATCGCGAAGGGACTCGTTAAAGCTCGATGTCGGTCTTGTCGACAACCGCTCAAGATCGAAGGTTGGAGGAGAGGTGCGACGCAAAAAGTCGGCAGGGAGAATCGTTTTGGAATAACCGCTCAAGGTCGCGGTCGGCTTGGTCATCGCGGTCTTGAGGAGATCCTAGTCCACAACGTCATCGTGAAGGCGTTCGCGTAGGCGGTCCGGCAGATGGTCCCATAGTTCTGGGCCAGAAGGCCCGAGCTTGTTCTTGTGTTCACCTGCGGGTATTGCTAGGAGGCGATTAGCTCGCTCTGTTTTCGGGTACAGAGCTCGTCTGTATAATCATGTGAAGTCCAGTATTCGGGCGGTAGGTTATTCGAAAGGGGCGGGACGGCGACGAGTTGGCGCGCCCAGCCTTCCACAACTCGTCGATCTGGCGCTCTCTCAAAGACTCTCGCGTGAGGTAGAAGAGCTGGCTGACCTTCTGTGTAGACGATCTGCTGCTCAAGAGGTCTACGTCGAGGGGCAGGTCGATATATACCGGCAGCCCGGCCGTTATGTGGTACGCGTGCCGCTCGTTAAAGATGGGAGGCGCGATACAATCAGGCTTGCGGATTTCTTGTGAGTGGTCGGGGCGATTAGCGAGGGTTGAGCATGGTTTGGCGCGAAGCTTTGGGACTCCTGATTGTGATGGCGATGTGCTATTTCATATTCAGTTACGCGGTGGTCAACATGCCCCAGAACAGCGGGGCGTCTCCGGAGGGGACTCGGGAGGACTCACAGCCCGGCAAGATTGAGCCGCGGACAGACCCCGCTTCTTCGTACGGGGACGCCTCGGAGGGGGAGACGAAAAGGGTGACCGTCCGGGTGACGGGCGCTCAGGGCCAACCGTTCGGGATCAACTACGGCAACCTCCTCTCGAACCGCTCGATCGAGGGAGTAGTCCCCGCCGAGTACGAGGTTCTGGTGCGCACCGACCCTGCTTCCGGGGACTACGCCTGGGCCGAGGCGTGGAAAACCTCCGGAAATAGCAAAGAGTTGCGGGTACAGATCGTCGACAACGGCAAGGTGATCAGGGAGTGGGTTACCACGGAGGACTACGGGAGCGCGTACGTCAGGTGGGGCCCTAACGAAAAAGAACCGCCTTCAGGCGAAACGACGGCTGCGAGAGAGGGGACTCGAATAGGATCCCGTCCTTGAGCTTCCCGCCAACCATTGTAGGGACTACCGAGGAGCGAGGGACGTTCTAAACTAAGAGCGGTAGCAGGCGCCGTCCTGCTGCACAGGATACTCGCCGGGGCAGCCGCCGCCCGGCATGAGCGGGGCCGGGCCGTCTTCGGGGCCGCCAGCCTGCAGGAGCTCGCTGTTGTCACCGCTCCGGTTCTGGCCGGTGGCGCCAACCTGGGAACCGTTGGAGGAGGTCTCACTCTGCGTTGTCTGGCCGCGGTTCTGGCTGCTGCCCGACTCGCCGGAGGACCGGTCCTCCGGCGAGCCGTTGCTCTGAGCCTGCGCGGAGGAGCGGTTCTGGTTGGAGGAACCGGCGCTCTGTTCGGCGACGCTCTGGCCGTCACCGCCGCACTCTTCCACCATCACCATGTACTCGGCGTCGCCGGAGGAGGTGATGTCCAGGGTGTAGGTGCCGGAGGAGCCGCTGACGAAGGTCTCCCCGACGCCCTCGCCGGTCTGCGAGCCGCTCGCGTTGACCCCGTTGCCGAGCACGTTGATCTCCAGCGTCGAGTTCGAGGCGTCCGCGCCCATTAGCTCGTAGACTACGCGGAAGGAGTCAGTAGTAACCTCGAACTGCTCGTCCGTGATGTCGCCCGCGCCCGTGATCTCCAATACGGGCTCCGCGCCGGCGCACGCCTGGTCTTCCTGCGCCCGCGCCTCCGGACCGAACCCGAAAGCCTCGGCCCCCTGTAGACCCCACCCCACGCGCAGAGCGAGCGCCGCCAGAGCTACCGCTACGACCAGTAACAAGAGCCTCGAGTCTCTGCTGAGGACCAATACAACCTCTCCATAAACATAGGTGTGCCAGAGGATTCTATCCTCTCCCGTATGATCTCTACCAGATCTTTTATCCGGGCACTGCCCTTTGGGGTGATAACGAACCGTCGCACAACCTCTAGAGGTAGGCGGCTTTGTGCTTCCGGTGCTCGGCTCCGCCCCGGTCTCCCCGTCCTCTAAACTAGGCTCGTGAACCGGCGCAGAACCTTCCAGACCTTACTCGCAACCATTGCCGGAGCCGCGCTCGCGGGCGGCCTCGTCTACGCCCGGAAGGTCGAGCCGGAGCGGGTCGAGGTCCGGCACGTCTTTCTCCCGCTCCCCCGGCTCGGGCGCCCCTTTGAGGGGTACCGGATCGCCCAGATCAGCGACCCGCACGCGGACCATTGGATGACCCCGGGGCGCTTGTTGGAGCTCGTAAAGCTCGTCAACGCCCAAGCGCCCGACCTCGTTGTGATCACCGGCGACTTCGCTACCTATTCACCGCTCTTCTCCTTGACTCACTACGCCACCAATCTCGCCGCCCCGCTCCGCCGCCTCCGTGCTCCCGACGGGACGTTCGCCGTCCTCGGCAACCACGACCACAAGACGGACGCAAACCTGGTCCGGCAGATCCTCGCCTCCGGCGGCGTGACCGAGCTGCGCAACGACATCCGAACTCTGCGCCGGGACGGAGCATCGCTCCACCTCTGCGGCATAGATAGCGCCCTCGAAGGTAAGGACCGCCTAAAACGGGTGTTGGACAGGCTCCCGGATGAGGGAACGGCCATTCTGCTTGCCCACGAGCCGGACTTCGTCGATACGAGTGCCGCCACCGGA
>JADDPM010000076.1:0-6441 GCA_016781885.1 Rubrobacter sp. | reverse complement strand
ACCGCGTAGGCGGAATGTTCCTGTACACCAACCGCGGCATCGGGTCCCACCCGAACCTCCGCTTCAACTGCCGGCCAGAGATCACGGTCTTTACACTCCGGGCCGGGTGAGATCTCTAAAAACCTTTCTGCGGCAAGAGGCGGGCGGCCTCCTGCACCACGCTCTCGACGACCTCTGCAGCCGGCTTCGCCCGGCCGAGACGGGCCGCCTGCCCGGCCCATAGAGACATGAGCTCGGTACGGTCCTGCTTGGCCGCCGCCGCCCGGATGTCCCTGGTGTAGGCATTCTGCACCGGGAAGCCGGGGATCTCCTTCCCCTCCATCTCCTCCATGAAGCGGTTGCGGACGCCTCGGGCCGGCTTGCCGGAGAAGGAGCGCGTCAGCGCCGTCTCCTCAGACTCCGCTCCCAGCACGGCCTCCTTGTACTTCGGGTGGATGCCGCTCTCCGGGCAGGGGAGGAAGGCCGTCCCCATCTGGACCCCTTCCGCGCCGAGCACCAGTGCCGCGGCGAGGCCGCGCCCGTCCATGATCCCGCCGGCCGCTACCACGGGTACGCTCAGGGAGTCGGCGAGCTGCGGAACGAGCGCTATCGTACCGACAAGGGCGTCCTCGAAGGCGCCGATGAAAGTCCCTCGATGCCCTCCGGCCTCGCTCCCCTGCCCCACTACCACGTCCACGCCCCGATCTTCGAGGATGCGGCCCTCGCGCACGGTGGTCGCCGTCCCCATCACGACGATGCTGGCCTCCTTCAGAGTCGAGAGTTGCGCCTCGTCCGGCACCCCGAAGGTGAAGCTGAAGACGGGTACTCTCTCCTCCAGGACCACCGTGAGCTGGTCCTCGAACGGCTGGGCGTAGGAGGAGATCTCTGCCTGGGCCTCTATGCCAAGCTCCTCCCGATAGTGGGCTAGCGGTGCGTTGACCTCTTCTGGGTCGTAGAGCGAGGGATCGAAGTCCTCCGGCACGAACAGGTTGACGGCGAACGGCCTCTCCGTAAGCGCCCGCACCTCGCTTATCGTCGCGCGTGTGGCATCCGGCGTCAAATACGCCGCCCCGAGCGTCCCGAGCCCTCCGGCCTCCGAGACCCCCGCGACCAACTCCGGCGTCGTCGCCCCTCCGGCCATACCTGCCTGGATTATGGGGTGCTCTACGTCGAGAAGTTTTGTTAGCCTTGTGCTCAGAACCGCCACTACCGCCCTCCCATGATCGGGGTCTTCGCACACATTATTGTAGCCGCCCGGTTACCCAAGCTCTCCGATATGCGACATCCTAACTGGGGCCCGAACTACACTCTGATTGTAGGGGGCCCTTGCGACGAATCATGAGAAGCTGAATGCTCTTAAAACGGGTAGACGACGAGCTTCAGGGCGCCGAGAGCGTACCATGTCCCGAAGGCTACGCTCAGGACGCCGAGGATGGGTGCTACACGCTCGAAGTTCCGGGCAATGGGACCTCCGGCAAGGGCGAGGCCGAACGCGGTCGAGAGGACTGCCATCGAGATGGCGGTTCCCGCTGCGAAGAGCAGTAAGGCGCCTACCGCTTCGACCCGGTTCGAGATCGTGGAGAGCAGAAGCAGGGTAAGTCCCCCCGAGCCGCCGATGCCGTGCATGAGCCCGATACCATAGGCTGAGAGAGGCGTCCTGTGCGAGACGGCGTGGCCATGGGCGTGGGCCCGGTCCTCCCTGTGGGAGTGGAGGTGGCGGTGGGTATCGCCGTCGCCGTGGCTGTGAACGTGTACGTGGTAGAGGCCGCGCCGCCAGTGGACCAGGAGCCGAACGGCGAGGAACACGATGAGCATGCCGATGAGCGTCTCGGCTGCCTGCTGCACCGCATCGGGCAGGGACCTGCCCGCGAGCATTAGCGGCAGGCCGAGGATAATGAGCGTCGTGCCGTGGCCGAGGCCCCAGAGGAGACCCATGAAGCCGGCTTTTTTAGCCCGCTTGTGCTCCTCCTCGGAGGCGATGAGGGTCGTCACAGCCGCCAGGTGGTCCGGGTCGCTCGCGTGCCTCAAGCCCAGAAGGAGACTGATCAGCAGGACCATCCCGACCCCAACGGCGCCATGCATGGACCCTTCGAGCCATCCGTCTATCGCCGACATGTGCTCATCCTATCCCTTGCCCCTAGGATTCTCCATTATCCTCCAGCGCCGCTCGCACGAGCCTCCGGTCATGCTCCCAGGCGAAGTCGAGGTCGTCCAACTCCTCAAGGGAGACCCACCTGACCTCCGCCACGTCGTCGTTAGGGCGTATTTCCCCGCCCTTCAGCCTCACCCGGAACCCGATCGCGAGCACCCAGTTCCCGCCCTCTCCGTAGGTGTGCGTCGCGAGCAGCACCGGGTTCCCAAGTACCTCCGCCTCGACCCCGAGCTCCTCGCGCACCTCCCGCACGAGCCCGTCGGCCGGTGTTCCCCGACCTCCACGAAACCGCCGGGTAGATCCAGGAGCCCCTTCTCCGGTTCTATCGCCCGGACCGTGACGAGCGCCCGTCCGTCGCGCACGATCACCGCCCCCACCGCCGGGGCGGAGTTACGGTACCACGAGCGGCCACAAAAGGGGCACGTGGCGCCGCCGCTCGGACGCGGGTCTTCAAGGCGCGTGCCGTCAGCCGGGCAGAACTTGTAGGGTTCGGTGGGGGAGAGGGGGACCTTTTTGGCTGCGTCAGTCAAGCCCGGACCTTGACTAGATTCTCGGCGACGCTGGCGAGTTGCTCGACGGTGCGGACGACCTCGACGCGGTCAAAGATCTGCTCATAGAGCGGCATGTCGCATGAGCCGAGCCTCCAGCCCCATCTGGGCTCGGGCGTGATCCAGATCGTCTGCTTGGCGTGTTGCGCTATCTCTGCTAGCGCTTGCGGGTTTGGGTTCTTACCATTGTTGCGGCCGTCCCCCAGGACTATGACAGTCGTGCGGTAGTTTATGGTGGAGAGTTGCTCGTTACGGAACTGCTCGGCGGCCTTGCCAAAGTCGCTGTTTACGTCAGCGTCGAGGACGCGTCCCGAGAAGATCTCATCGACCGCTCGGCGCATCGGTTGCTCCTCGAAGAGCTGGGTGACCTCGGCCATCTCCGCGACGTATACGAACGCCCTGACCTTGGAGAACAGGCTCTGCATCTGGTAGATCAGGCGAAGCCAGAACCGCGCCAGGTTACGCGTCGATAGGCTGACGTGGCCCAACAATGCTACGCGCGGGCGGCCCTCGCGGCGCTTTCTCAGAACCGGATCGAAGGGGATGCCATAGTAGCAGATGTTGTGGCGCAGGATGTGGGGGATGCTTATGCGGCCTGTGCGGTCCTGGCGCAGGCGGCGGGTCTTCGCGCCGTAGATCCGGCGGGCAACACGCCTTATCGCCGTCTCCATCTCGCGCTGCTCAATCGCCGAGAAGTCGAGCATCTTTGTGAGGGAGCGCCGCCGTATCTCGGAGTCGTCCTTCGCGCTCTTCTTGAGCTTCTTCTCGCGCTCCTGCATCTGCTTTATCAGTTCCGGCAGGCCCCGCAGGACGTTCTCGCTCCGTGCTTCGATCTGCTCTATGAGGGCCTCGTCGACCTCCATGCCGTGCAGGTGGTCTACGAAGGCCCGCTGAATGCGTTGTTTCTCCTCGGAATCGAAGGTCGGGCGGGTACGGTGTCCATCTTCTTGTGCCATCAAGCGATCTCCTCTCACCGCTCGCTAGCGGAAAGCTTGCCTCCGACTATAACTCTAAAGGGAGGAGAATAGAGTGCCTTGTTTCTAGATAAGTCGTAAAGAACTGGCGCTGCTGGTAGATACGTGTTGGCTTCTTTGACCCTGGCGGGATAGCAAAAAGTACATTCCAAGCATACATGTACGGACTGAATGCATCGAGGCGTTTGTTTGCAAAGCTTCTTTGAGGGACCATAGAAAAGCGCAACGGCCAAGGACGCCTCTTACGGCTCGTTTCGAGTTCCTTTGCGTATAGCCTATGTTTCGTTGCCCGAGCTCTGTTACCTGTGCTACGCTGAGGCATTAGGTTCGTAGAAAGGGGAAAGACGGGAAAGGTTGCTGCCAAGGGCGGAATCGGTTAGCGCTTTCGTTAACTGCGCCGAGTGGCGGACGGTATAAAGTTCCGGCGTCGAAACTTACCAAACGGGGATCGCCGTTTCGGCTTTTTGGGAAAGGAGAGAGCTAGGTGCGGAGAATTCAGGTGAAGGTAAACGGTGCCACCTACGAGCACGAGGTGGAGCCTCGGTTGCTACTGGTGCATTACCTGCGTGAGGGGCTGAACCTGACAGGGACAATGGTCGGGTGCAATACCTCCAACTGCGGGGCGTGTACGGTGCTTATGGACGGGGAGTCCGTCAAGTCGTGTACGGTATTCGCGGTGCAGGCCGATGGACGTGAGATTACCACGGTCCAGGGTCTCGCCGAGAACGGGCGCTGGCATCCGATGCAGGCTGCGTTTCACGAGAGCCATGCGTTGCAGTGTGGGTATTGCACGCCCGGCATGATCATGGCATCCGTAAGCCTGCTCAAGGAGAACCCGGAGCCGAACGAGGAGGAGATCCGGGAGGCTCTCGAAGGGAACTACTGCCGCTGCACGGGCTACGAGAACATCGTCAAGGCCGTCCAGCTCGCCTCACAGCACATGGACCAGCCTACCGCCGCATCCTAGAGAAGGGGATAGAGTGACACAAGCACCGGAGCGCTACGTCGGGGGCGGCGTACCGCGCAAGGAGGACCCGGCCCTCATAACGGGTCGGGCCAACTGGACCGACAACATAAAGCTGCCGGGGATGCTGCACGTGGCCGTCCTGCGCAGCCCGTTCGCGCACGCAAAGATCACACACCTCGACGTTTCGGCGGCGCGCGAGCAGCCCGGCGTCGTCGCGGCGTTTACCGGCGAGGACCTGGCCGACCAGTGGGGCGAGGGTGCCCAGGAGGCAGAGCAGGGTCCAGGCTACACTTTAAGCACTGGCGAGGGGCAGTCGGGTGAGGTCGAGGCGAGCGCGTCGAAGGAGCCCGAGGAGACCTCATCTGAGGAGACCTCTCAGGATGACGAGGCGTTTAGCCTCTGCGCGTGGGTTGTCACCGACGACATGAAGAACCCAACTCACTGGCCCGTGGCGCGCGGCGAGGTGAACTACGCCGGCGACGCAGTCGCGGTAGTAGTGGCTACCGACCGCTACAAGGCCCAGGACGCCCTGGAGCACATCGAGGTCGACTACGAGCCGATGACCCCTGTCGTTGACGTAGAGCAGGCCATGGAGGAGGGCGCGCCGCTGGTCCACGAGGACCTCGGCACGAACGAGTGCTACACGTGGACGCTCGCGACCGGCGACATAGACGACGCCTTCGACAAGGCAGACGTCGTGGTACGAGAGCGGTACGTGCAGCAGCGGCTCATCCCCAACGCCATCGAGCCGCGGGCGACGGTCGCTACGAGGGAGCCCGGGCACGGCGGTTTCGTGGTGTATAGCGCGACCCAGATCCCCCACATAGCCAAGTCCGTGATGTCGACGGCGTGCGGGCTACCCGAGCACAAGCTAAGGGTCGTCGCCCCGGACGTCGGCGGCGCTTTCGGCTCGAAGCTGAACGTGTACTCCGAGGAGCTGGTCTGCCTCGCGCTCGCGCGGAAGCTTGGCACCCCGATAAAGTGGGTCGAGGACCGCTCGGAGAACTACCAGGCGACCATCCACGGCCGCGGGCAGGTCCAGCACCTGGAGATGGCCGCCGATTCGGAGGGCAAGATCCTCGGTCTGCGGGTCAAGCTCCTGGCGGATATGGGCGCGCACTTGCAGTTGCTCACGCCGGGCATCCCGATCCTGGGCGCGTTCATGTTCCCCGGGGTCTACACCTTCGGCGCGTACGACTTCGAGTGCAAGGGCGTCTTCACCAACCTCACCCCGACCGACGCCTACCGCGGCGCCGGACGCCCTGAGGCTGCTTTCGCTATCGAGAGGATGATGGACTCTCTGGCGCGCGAGGTCGGGATCAGCCCGGACGAGGCACGCCGGCGGAACTTCTACGAGCCGTTCGACGAGCCGGTAGATACCCCGGCCGGCATCCAGTACGACTCGATGAACATGCAGGCCGCGCTCGACCGCGTGATGGAGCTCGCCGACTACGACGGGTTGCGCGAGGAGCAGCAGCGCCGTCGCGACAACAATGACCCCGTGCAGCTCGGCATCGGGTTCTCGACGTACACGGAGATCTGCGGCCTAGCACCCTCGCAGGTCAACGCGGCCCTGGGCCTTGGCGGCGCGGGCTGGGAGGCGGCGAGCGTGCGTATCCTTCCCTCGGGCACGGTCGAGGTCGTCACCGGCACCTCACCCCACGGCCAAGGCCACGAGACGAGCTGGTCGCAGATAGCAGCCGACGTCATCGGCGTCTCGCCGGACGACGTCGAGGTCTTGCACGGCGACACGGCCGTCTCGCCTCTGGGCCGCGACACCTACGGGTCGAGGAGCCTCGCGGTCGGCGGCATAGCGGTGCA
>JADDPM010000194.1 GCA_016781885.1 Rubrobacter sp. | reverse complement strand
TATCGTCGGCCCCTCGTCGACCCGGATCTCCCGGACAAAGAGCTCGTCGGGGTCGGCGTCAGCGTTGTGCTCCGCGTTGGCGGCGGCGCTGTCTACGACGCCGCCGACGATCTTGGCGGCCTTCTTGTTGGTGAAGCGGAGGATGGAGACGGCCTCCGGGTAGCTCTTGCCCCGGACCTCGTCGGCGACGAGCCGCGCCTTGCGCGGGGCTATCCGGACGTACTTGGCGACTGCCTTCATCGGCGCCTCGCCGTCCGGTCGCTCTTGACGTGGGTGCGGAAGGTGCGGGTCGGGGCGAACTCCCCGAGCCTGTGGCCGACCATCGACTCCGTGCAGTAGACGGGGACGTGCTTGCGCCCGTCGTGCACGGCGATGGTGTGGCCGACGAACTCGGGGTAGATCACGCTCGCCCGGCTCCACGTCTTGAGCATCCGCTTCTCGTTGTTCTCGTTCATCCGGAGGATGCGCTCCATAAGGCGCTCCTCTACAAAAGGATCCTTTTTCGAGGACCGCGTCACTTAGCGCCTCCTTCCCTTTCTGCGACGCCGGACGATCATCGCGTCCGACCGCTTGTGCTTCTTACGTGTAGGCGATCCTAGGGTCGGCTTGCCCCACGGCGTGACCGGCGCCCGGCCCGGCGTGCTCTTGCCCTCGCCGCCGCCGTGCGGGTGGTCGACCGGGTTCATGACCGTACCACGCACCGTCGGCCTGATGCCGAGGTGACGCTTGCGGCCCGCCTTGCCCAACCGCACGTTCTGGTGCGACTGGTTCCCGACGACGCCGACCGTAGCGCGGCACTCGCTTCGTACCCTGCGCCGCTCGCCGCTAGGCAACCGCAGCGTAACGAGCTTGCCCTCACGTGCGGTGAGCTGGGCGCTCGTACCGGCGCTCCGGGCTAACTGCGCGCCCTTGCCCGGCTCCAACTCCACGTTGTGCACTACCGTACCAACTGGTATGCGGTTCAGCGGCAGCGCGTTGCCTACGTCCACCTCGGCGTCGGGGCCGCTCTCGACGATGCTCCCGACCGTCAGGTTGCGGGGCGCGAGGATGTAACGCTTCTCGCCGTCGTGGTAGTGCAGGAGGGCGATGTTCGCCGAGCGGTTCGGGTCGTACTCGATAGCCGCCACCGTCGCGGGGACGCCGTCCTTGTTGCGCTTGAAGTCTATGAGCCGGTAGCGACGCTTGTGCCCACCGCCTATGTGACGGGTCGTGATGCGCCCGTTGTTGTTGCGACCGCCCGTCTTGTGCAGCTTGGCGGTCAGGCTCTTCTCCGGCTTCTCTCTCGTAACCGAGTCGCGCGTGAGGACCGAGGAGTTCCTTCGCCCCGCGCTCGTCGGATTGTAACGTCTCGCTGGCATCCTAGACCCCCTCGAACAGTTCTATGCTCTCGCCTTCGGCGAGACGGACGACGGCCTTCTTCCACTGGGCCGTCCGGCCCCGGTAGAAGCCTTGGCGCTTCGGCTTACTCTTCACGTTCACCGTGTTCACCTTGTGGACCCTCACGTCGAAAGCGTCCTCAATGGCGCGCTTGATCTGGTTCTTATTCGCCCGCTTGTCGACCTGGAACGTGTACTGGTTCTGCGTCTCAATCAGGTTGTAGCTCTTCTCGGAGATGACCGGGCGGATTATTACCTGGTGCGGATCCATACCTACCTCTCCTCCCGATCCCCGGCGAGCCGCTCGTAAGCCGCCCGTGAGAACACGACCTCCCGTGCTCTCAACAACTCGTAGACCCCGTACTCGTAGGGCCGCGTGACCGTCACCTTAGGCAGGTTTCTGAAAGAGAGCTCCGCGTGCTCGTCATCATCCGTCACGACCACCAGAACCGGCCCTTCAAGGTTCATCCTCTCGACGAGCTCCCGTGCCTGCCTGGTCGAGGGCCTGTCAAAGCCCAACGAGTCGAGCACGTACAACTCGCCGTCCGCCGCCTTCGCTGAGAGGGCCCCCTGGAACGCAGCCCGCGCCTCCTTGCGGTTTATACGCTTGCGCGAACGCTCGCCCTTCGGCTTCGGACCGCCCCAGGTACCGCCGCCGACACGGTTGTGCGGCTTGACATCGCCCACCCGCGCCCGGCCGGTCCCCTTCTGCCTGTACAGCTTGCGCCCGGAGCCCGTAACCTCGCTCCTGCCCTTCGTCGAAGCCGTGAAGCGCCGCCGGGCATCGAGCTCGGCGACGACGGCCCGGTGTATGACGTGCTCCTTCGGCTCCGTCTCGAAGAGTGGCCCCGAAAGGTCCAGCTCCGAGCTCGCGCCGCTCCCGGCGTCGAAGACATTCGCCTTCGCCATCTCCCTACTCACCCGCCTTCCGGATCTTTACTACCGAGCCCTTGCCGCCCGGCACCCCGCCGCGCACCCAGAGCTCGTTGTTCTCGGCGTCTACGGCGACCACCCGCAGGTTCTTGATCGTCACGCCCTCGCTGCCCATCTGCCCCGGCATCTTCTGCCCGGGGAAGATTCGTGAGGGGTCTGCAGAAGCCCCGACGGAGCCTGGCGCGCGGACGTTGTGAGAGCCGTGCGAAACCGGACCCCGGTGGAAGCCATGACGCTTGATAGTTCCCTGGAAGCCCTTCCCCTTGGAGACCGCTGTTACGTGGACCTTGTCTCCCTCTCCGAAGGCGTCCGCCGCGATACTTCCACCGACCTCACCCGAGACGTCCCGTAGCTCCTTCAGGTGCCTTCTGGGAGGGGTCTCGTGCTTCTCGAACTGGCCCGCGTGTGGCCTGTTCACCTTGCGCGTCGGCACCACCCCGAAGCCCACCTGAACCGCGTCGTAGCCGTCCGCATCGGCGGTCTTCACCGCGGTTATGAAGTTCGGCTCCACCTCGATCACGGTCACGCTCACGAGCGTACCGTCGTCCTGGAAGGCCTGAGTCATGCGCTTCTTGCGCCCGAATACTGCCGTCACCATAGCTTTAGGTCGCCTTTATCTCGATGTTCACTCCGGCGGGCAGGTCGAGCCTCTGCAGGCTGTCTACCGTGCGCGGCGTGGGCTGCTGGATGTCGATGAGGCGCTTGTGCGTGTGAAGCTTGAAGTGCTCCCGGGAATCCTTGTCCTTGAACGGGCCCCGGATCACCGTATACACACTCTTCTTCGTCGGCAGGGGAACGGGACCAAACACAAAGGCCCCGGTCCGCTCCGCCGTCTCCACTATCGACTT
>JADDPM010000013.1 GCA_016781885.1 Rubrobacter sp. | reverse complement strand
CGATCGGCACCATCGAGTCGACGGCCTTCAGTCCGGTCTGCAACGGCGTATTCACGCTCTGGCGCTCGATGACGCCCGGCGCTCTCGGCTCGATAAAGCGCACACCGTCGGCCTCGATGTCGCCCTTGCCGTCTAGTGGCACCCCAAGCGGGTTGATGATCCGTCCCAGTACGGCGTTACCAACGGGCACGCTCACGAGACGCTGGGTGCGCCTAACGGTGCTACCCTCCCGGATGTGAGTGTCCTCGCCAGCGACGACGACGCCGACATTATCCTCTTCGAGGTTCAGGGCGAGCCCCATCACCGTCTCGCCGCGGTCGTCCTCAAACTCGAGCATCTCCTGGTACATCACGTTCGTCAGGCCGTGCACTTGGGCGATGCCGTCTCCTATCTGCAGCACCTGCCCGACCTCTTCGCTGCGGACCCGATTGTCGTAGTCCGTTATTGCGCCCTTCAAGATGGAGGAGATCTCCTCCGGCCTCAGCCTCGCCACCTAAACACCACCCCTCTCCATCATGTGCTCCCGAAGGCCCTGCAACTGCCCCCGTATGCTACCGTCTATCCTCCTGCCACCCACCGTAAAGACCGCACCCCCAACGAGATCGGGGTCCACGTTGTTCTCTAATACGACCTCACGCCCTTCGAGTATCTTCCCGAGCCGGTGCTTCACCTGGTCCAGCGCCTCGTCGGAGAGCTCGACCGCAGTCGTTAGCTCGACCTCGACCTTCCCCTGATGCTCCTCGACCAACTCCTCGTAGCGCCGAACTACGTCGTCGATAATCTCCGCCCGGCCGTAGTCCAAGAGCAACTTTAGGAAGTTGCGCGTCGAGAGCGCCATCCCCTCGGTCAGACCGTCTATGGCCCGCCGCTTCTGCGACTCAGGTATCTGCTCCCCGTAGAAGAACAACTTGAGTTCCTGATTCTCATGCAAGGCGTTGACGAAGTCCTGGAGGTTCTCCAATGTCTCCTCAAGCTCCTCACGCTCGCGGGCGGCCTCGAAAAGAGCCTGTGCGTAGGCAGATACCGCGCTCAAGCGCTACCTACCGCTCCCGGAGCCAGCAACCTCGGCCTCGAGCTCGTCGAGCGAACGAGAGATCAGACGCTCGTGCTCGTCGCGGTCCAGGGAGCGGCCGATGATCTGCTCGGAGGCTTGCATGACCATGCCGGCGACCTCCTGGCGCACCTCGCGAAGCGCTGACTCCCGCTCGCGCTGTATCTCCTCCTGAGCCCTCTTTATGATCCGATCGGCCTCCTCGCGAGCCTCCTTCTTGGCCCGCTCGCGCTGGGCCTGGCCCTGCTGTCGGGCCTCCTCTCGGATCTCGCGGGCCTCCTCACGTGCTTCCTGAATCTGCTGCCGGTACTCCTGCAAGAGCTCCCGGGCCTCTTTCCTCGTCTTCTCCGCCTCGTCTATCGCCTGCTCGATGGACTGCTGGCGCTGCCGGATCTGGTTCTTGAGCGGCGGATAGACGAAGTAGTAGAGTAGGGCCAGCAAGATCGCGAAGGTTATGACCTCCCAGAAGATCAGGCTGGTGTTCGGCAGATCGAATATGCCTGTTGGGTCCATAAGCTCTCCTCTTTGCCCTCTCTAGAGAACGAAGGCGAGTAGTAGGGCGAAGACGAGACCGTAGAGGGCGAACGCCTCAACCAGCCCTATCCCCAGGAACATCAAAGTCCTCGTCTGCTCAAAGGCCTCCGGCTGGCGGTGAATGCTCGCTATGGTCTGTCCGATGAGGTAGCCCATGCCCGCGCCAGGTCCTATGACCGCCGCGCCCGCGGCGACCCCGACCCCCAGCAGCTTGAGTCCCTCTGTAGGATCAGCCTGAAGTAACGCCAACACTGGTTCCATACTGCTCTGCTCCTCTCTACTCTGTTTTCTACTGCTCGGCCAACGTCCTTTAGTGCTCGTCGGCGTAGATCGCCAACTCTATGTAAACCTGGGTCAGAATAGCAAATATGTAAGCCTGCAGAACGGCCACGAAGATCTCGAAAGCGTAGAACACCACCGCCGCCGGCACGGAGACTATCGCCAGGAAGCTCCCGAAGTACAGTATGAGGCCGAGGAAGACGAAGATGATCAGATGCCCCGCCAGGATGTTGGCGTAGAGCCGCAGCCCGAGCGTGAGCGGCTTGCTAAACTCCTGGATAAGGTGTAGGAACCACATTACCGGGGACATGATGAACTTGGCAGGTAGACCGGGCGGCGTCCAACTCTTGAAGTACTTCCCCGCACCGTGCTTCTTTATCCCCATGTACTGGGTGAGGATGAAGGTCAGGAACGCCAGCGTCATGGTGAACGAGATGTTGCTCGTCACCGGGTAGCTGCTCGGGATAAGGCCGATGAGGTTGAGCGTCAGCAGGAATACGAAGATGGAGAGCGTGTAAGGGAACCACTTCATCCCCTCCGGGCCCACCTGCCCGCCGAGAAAGTTGCGCCCGAAGCCGTAGAGGTCCTCCACGATCACCTGGTAAGCGCCAGGGCGGTTCTTGAGCGCCCTGCTCCCGATAAATAAGATCAGGAACGTCAGCGCCGCCCCGATCCACAGGAACCAGATGATCTTGTTTATCGAGATGTCTATTGGCCCGATCTGCAACGGGACGACCCATGTCGTTTTGGCGGTCTCCCAGGTGTGCAGGATCTCGTGCCGCAACTCTTCCTGGCTTACCTCTGCCAGCGCCAACTTAAGAGCCAACCTCTTTCCTCCGTTCTACTATCCCACGTTCCGAACTCCCGACGTCACGGTTCATACCCGCGCCTCTCCTACCGCCCGCATCATCCCCGGAAGGAGGACTATGTTCTCCACCAGATACACCCCCGCGAAGCCCCCAAGCATACCGACCACCGGCCACAGCCCTAGATACGCCGGTACCCCTAAGGCAACTACCACAAACCCGTACCGCACCACAAACGAAACCGCCCCGATCACGCGCACCAGCCTGGAGCCTCCCGTCAACAGCGAGACCGCATACGCCATCGAGACGAGACTCAAGATCCCCATCCCGACCCCGAAGAGAAAGCCTCCCGCATGAGCCTCACCATAGGCGTAGAAGATCGCCCCCCCAATCGGTATCGTCAGGGCGACTATCCAGATCATGTTGCGCACGACCAGCCGCCAGTGGCCGCTCATCGGCTATCCAACTTCTTGAGCGCTAGGAACACGTAATAGAGGCTCCCAGCAAATCCGAGCCCCAGGCCCAGTAGGAGGAAGAGCGGGAGCGTACCTAGCATCCTGTCCACTAAGAATCCCCCTGCGGTGAGGACGCCGAGGATCAAGATAAAAGTAAACCCGAGACCGATAAAGCGGGCATAGTTACTGTCCGTGCTTCTTCTTTGAGAACCGGTGTCGGGCATCGACTAAACTATACCGTAGCGACCGAACTGCTGCACGCGGTTTCAGGTTCCGGGAGACGAGATCAATGCGCGGCTCCGCCAGTGGCTAGCTGCATTACCTTGAGTCCCCCCTCCGCGGCGAGCTCCATGGCGAGCGGGTCCGGGTATCCGCCGACGTAGCGGACCTCCTCGATGCCGGCATTCATAATCATCTTCATGCACAACATACATGGCTGGTGCGTGCAATAGAGAATGGAATCTCGCACTGTCACCCCATGATAGGCGGCCTGGATGATAGCGTTCTGCTCGGCGTGGAGGGTCCGCTGGCAACTCTCGCGGCCGTCCACGACCCGTATGAGGCACCCGACCTCCTCGCAGTGTGGCATCCCCGAGGGACTCCCGTTGTACCCGGTCGTCAGAATGCGCTTGTCTCGTACCACTACCGCACCGACGGCCAGCCGCGGGCAGGTCGAGCGGGTCGCGACCTCGTGGGCGATGCGCATGAAGTACTCGTCCCAGGAGGGACGAACCCTCTTGAGCGCGGCGTGCTCGCCGGAAGTGTCCACTGCCGGGTCTTTAAAGCGTTCCATACAACCTGTCTCCCGCGTCGCCGAGCCCCGGCACGATGAACGCGTTCTCATCCAGCTCCGGGTCGAGTGCGGCGGTGTAGAAGGTCACGTCAGGATGCTCGCCGGTCACCCGCTCGACGCCCGGCTTGGCAGCCACGGCGTGCAGGCAAGAGATCCAGCGCGCCCCATACTCCTTAAGCTTGGAGAGGGTCGCGGAGAGACTACCGCCGGTGGCGAGCATCGGGTCGAGGACGAGCACCAGGTAGTCGCCCAACCCGCGCGGCAGGTTGACGTAGTACTCGATGGGCTCGGCGGTCTCCTCATCCCTTTGCAAACCCATGAAACCGACGGTCGCCTCGGGCAGGAGGGCGAGGGCACCTTCGAGCATCCCGAGACCGGCGCGCAGGACCGGCACCAGACAGACGGGACCGGAGATCTCCTCTATCTCCGTCTCCGCCAGGGGCGTGCGAACGTGCACGGCTTTGGTCGGCATGGTACGGGTGGCCTCGGCTACCATGATCAGGGAGAGTTCCTTCATGGCCTGCCTGAACTCCGGTGTGCGGGTGCCCTCGTCGCGCAGCACCTTGAGCTTGTTCCGGGCCAACGGCCCATCCACCAGGTGCAGGTTCGAAGCCTCAAGCATACAGCGGGTGCGCCTCCGTCAGCGCCGTTACGCGGTCCCTCAAGCCCTCCGTCTCTCCGCGCGCGGCCCTGGCGATGATACCGGAGATCTCGCGCATCTCCTCCTCGCCCATCCCGCGCGTCGTCATCGCCGCCGTCCCGAGCCTCACGCCGCTCGTCACCGTCGGCGGTTCGGGATCGTTTGGGATCATGTTCTTATTGCACGTGACCCCTATCCGGTCGAGCAACTCCTCCAACTCCCTGCCGTTGGTCCCTGTATTCCGCAGGTCAACGAGCATCAGGTGGTTGTCGGTCCCCCCGGAGACGAGTTCTAGCCCGCCCTCCATTAGCCCCTCGGCCATCGCCCTCGCGTTGTCCACTATCCTCTGGGCGTAGTCCTTGAACTCCGGTTGCAGAGCCTCCCCGAAAGCGACGGCCTTACCCGCGATGGCGTGCATGAGAGGACCGCCCTGCATGCCGGGGAAGACGCGGCTGTTGACCTTCTTGGCGAACTCCTCGCGGCAGAGGATCATGCCGCCCCTCGCCCCTCTCAAGGTCTTGTGGGTCGTCGTGGTGACGATCTCGCAGTACTGCACCGGCGAGGGATGGACATCCGCCGCGACGAGCCCGGCGATGTGGGCCATGTCGGTCAGGAAGAAGGCCCCGACCTCGTCGGCGATCTCGCGGAAACGGTCGAAGTGGAGGATGCGCGGGTAGGCGCTCGCCCCCGCGATGATCATGCGCGGCCTCTCCCGACGCGCGATCTCCCGCACCTCATCGTAGTCTATATACCCGTCTTCGTCGACCCCGTAATGAACGAAGTCGTAAGTACGCCCCGAGAAGTTTAGCTTCATCCCGTGCGTCAGATGTCCGCCATGCGCGAGATCCATCGAAAGGACCTTGTCCCCAGGCTCGATCAGGGCCGCATAAGCCCCCTCGTTGGCCTGGCTGCCCGAGTGCGGCTGCACGTTCACGTGGTCCGCCCCAAACAGCTCCCTTGCCCGCTCGATGGCCAACGTCTCGACCTTGTCGACCTGCTCGCAGCCCCCGTAATACCTCTTGCCGGGATAGCCCTCCGCGTACTTGTTCGTCAACACCGATCCCTGCGCCGCCAACACCGCCGGCGAGGCAAAGTTCTCACTAGCTATGAGCTCGATCGTCGTTCGCTGGCGCTCCAGCTCCCCGTCGAGCGCCGCCTGGACCTCGGAATCAGCCTCCGTATACGGACCTATCACTTTACCTCCGCTTTAGGTTTAAAATGTGGCTCTTGGACGAGTGGAAGTTCTGGTACTGCTCCCACCCCTGTATATCTCCGAGCGATCCGGTGACTATTTCCGTCCGCGCGGTCCAACATTTTTTGTGCCGAGCTGCCGTTTCCTGTTCACCAAAGAGTATAAACGTTGCCTGCTGGCCTTGCCCATGCCCTCTTGAACGCCCACAAACGTTACTGTCTCCGTGAGCGCTTCTCATGGCGTGTTTTCTATTCCAGCTACGACAGACGGAAGAGTTTCTCTTCGTCGAGGCTTTTTGTAGAGCGCAGGAGCCGTATATTGCCACCTGAGAGGTCAACGACTGCCGAAGCCTCTCCGCCGCCCGGCTCGCCCTCGACAGCGAAATCCGCGAGGCTGGAGATCCCTGGTTTCACCTCTTCGAGGGCACGGGGGGCGTCCTGACCGGAGCGGTTGGCGCTCGTAGCATAGAGGGGCGCCCCATGGGAGAAGAGCAACGCCCGAACGACGGGGTGACCGGGAACCCGCACGCCAACGGTTCCGCCATCCCTCGCGTCGAGCACCAGGGTGAGAGGGCCGGGCCAGAAGTGATCCGCGAGGGAGAGCGCTAACGGTGGAACCTCTCGGGCCAGAGCAAGGGCCTCCTGTGTGGAGGAGCAGAGAAGGGCGATGGGCTTGTCGGGGCTGCGGCCCTTGATCTGCGCGAGCCGGACCATCCCACTCTCCCCCGCCACGAGCCCGACGACCGTCTCCGTCGGCACGATCCCCACCTTCCCCTCACGCAGGAACTCTGCAGCCTCCGTGACCGAGACCAGCCTCAACCCGCGCCCCACCGCAGCAGAACCGCCCGCGGCGAACCGGCGAGGTCGACGTGTGGCCCGAGCAAGACATACCCCGCGCGCCGGCCCAGCTCCAGCACGTCCTCCGCCTGCCCATCCCCCACCTCCAGCACCACATCCGCCCCACTTGCTAGAAGCGGCTTGACCTCAGCAAGGATGCGTCGGTAGAAGCCCAGACCGTCCGGGCCGCCGTCCAGCGCGGTGCGAGGGTCCCAGTCCCGTACCTCCGGCGCAAGTTCTAGAATATCCGCGCTCCTCACGTATGGCGGGTTGGAGACTAGCACTTCGACGCTTCCGGTGAGACCTTCTAGGCCGGAGACGAGATCAGCGAGGTGGAAGCGAACGATTACGTCCGCATTCTCTGCGTTGTGAAGGGCGAGTTCGAGAGCCCCCTCTGACGCTTCGGTGGCGTGGACCTCGCAGAGCGGGCGCTCCTGAGCGATGGAGATGGCGATCGCGCCAGAGCCTGCGCCTACATCAAGGACGCGACAGGAGCCTCCTCGCCGGTCCACGGCCCCGAGCGCGGCGCCGACCACGCTCTCGGTATCTGGACGCGGAATGAGGGCATGTTTGTCAAGCTCCAGTTCAAGGTTACGGAAGTAGGCACGGCCGAGGATGCGCTGTACTGGCTCGCGTTTCAGACGGCGAGAGATCCAGCTCTCGTACAAAGTTGCCTGATGCATGGTCAGCGGATCCTCGAGAACAGCTAGATCGCTCCGCCTCACACCGAGAAGCTCGGAGAGGAGCACTTCGGCGGAGACGTGAGCCTCTGGGACTCCAGCCTCTTCTAGCCTCCGGGCAGCGTCCCGGAAGAGGTGGCCGACGTTTCGGATGCCGCGGCGGGCTTGTTTAGCCCGGTGTTCCGTCACCGTTTGCCCCGGCGGCGAGCTTGTCGGCCCGCTCTTTGGCGGAGAGGGCTCGGGTAAACTCTTCGAGGTCGCCGCCTAGAGTAGCCTCAAGGTTATGGGAGGTGACGCCGACCCGATGGTCGGTGATGCGCCCCTGGGGGAAGTTGTAGGTGCGCACCTTCGCCGAACGGTCGCCGGAGCCGACCTGCGCCAGCCGCATCTCACCCTGCTGCTTCGCGCGCTCCTGCATCTCGCGTTCAAGCAGCCGGGACTTCAAAATGCGCATCGCCTGCTCCTTGTTCTGGAGCTGGCTCTTCTCGTTCTGGCAGGTCACCACCAGCCCCGTGGGCTTGTGCGTGATCCTGACCGCCGAGTCCGTCGTGTTCACGCTCTGACCACCCGGTCCGCTGGAACGGTAAACGTCGATCTCAAGGTCGTTCTGAGCGATCTCGACCTCCACGTCCTCCGCCTCAGGCATCACCGCCACCGTCGCCGTCGAAGTGTGGATGCGCCCCTGACTCTCGGTTTTTGGGACCCTCTGAACCCGGTGAGTACCACCCTCATGTTTGAACACGGAGTAGGCGCCATCACCTTCTACTTCAACTACAACTTCTTTGTATCCTCCAACCTCGGCGGGGTTGGAGGAGAGGATACGGTGTTTGAAGCCAAGGCGGTCGGCGTAGCGGGTGTACATCTCCTGGAGTTCGCCAGCGAAGAGGGCGGCCTCGTCGCCGCCGGTACCGGCCCTTATCTCGATGATCACGTCTTTGTCGTCGCTCGGGTCGCGGTCGACGAGCTCGGCACGGATCTTCTCGGTCAGCTCCTCGACTTTCTGCTCCGCCGCCCGAGCCTCCTCCGCGAAGAACTCTCTCTCCTCGGCCGTCTCGGCGGTGGGGATCAACTCCCGCGCCTCTCCGCCCTCCTCGATGGCGTCCAGGAGCTCCTGGGACATCTGCGCGCCCTGTCTCATGCGCGCGTGCTCCTTTGCGACCTCCGCGTAGCGGCGCTGGTCGGAGTAGATGTTCGGGTCGGAGAGCTCGTCGGTGAGCGCCTTGTGACGCGCGAGCGTCTCCTTTGCGAGTTTTACTACCTGGGTATCCATACGTTTCCTAAAAAACTAAATAACGAGTTGGCCCGTGGCGTCCGGCTTTATCCGGGCTTCGTCCTCCTTATCGAGAACCTTCTTCAAGGAGGCCATCGCAACCTCGACCATCTCGTCGGTCGGCTCCCTAGTGGTGAGCTTCTGGAGTTGCAGACCTGGCCAGATCAGGACCTTAACTACAAGGTTACTCTGATTCTTCGCGCTCCACATGATGAACTCGAAGGCGATACCAGCCACGAGCGGGATGACCACGACGCGGCTGAACACCGCCTCTACCCACCAGTCTATGGGGAGCAGGCTGAAGACCAGGATGCTCAGGACGAGCACGTAGAGGACGAAGCTCGTCCCGCAGCGGACGTGGGTCGTGTCGAGCTTGCGGGCATTCTCGGGGACGAGATCCTCGCCCCTCTCGTAGACCTTTATCGCCTTGTGCTCCGCGCCGTGGTAGGCGAAGAAGCGTTTGATATCCTTGCTCGCCGCCGTGATGCCGACGAGGTAGAGCATGAAGATCCCGATCCGGAGTGTTCCCTCAACGAGGTTGAAGAGGATAGGGTTCTCAATGGAGTCCCCGATCAGGTAGCCTACCCCCTTCGTCCCCAGAACGGGCGCCGCGAGGAAGAGCAGGAACGCCAGCCCGAGCCCGACGAGCATCGTGATGGCGATCTCCTTTTTAGAAAGGTCCTCTTCCTCGCCAAGCGCTATGTTGGTCGAGAGGGTCAGCGCCTTCATGCCGAGCCACATGGTCTCGGCGAGCGAGAGGAAGCCCCGAATTATCGGGAGCCTGAAGAGCTTGCTCTTCCGCGTAATCGAGCGAAACGGCTCCGCCTGGACATCTACCTCGCCGGCGGGCGTCCTGACCGCCATCCCCCAGAAGTTAGGGGAGCGCATCAGGACCCCCTCCATTATTGCCTGTCCGCCGACCCTCAAGGCCTTAGCCTCTGTTCGAGCGGGCCTGGCGGTTCCTGAACCGCTGCACCCTACCGCCGGTATCCATTATGCGCTGCCTGCCCGTGTAGAACGGGTGGCAGTTGGAACAGACGTCCACCGTGATCGACTCTCCCGCTGTCGAACGGGTCTCGAAGTCGGTGTTGCAACTCGTGCAATGTACCCGCGTCGTCGTGTACTCGGGATGTATACCCGTCTTCATCTAAAACCTCCGATCTTGTATTAACCTCATCCAGTTATTCTATTACGCCTGTAAAGAGGATGCGGAGGACGGTCACGAAGATGCGATCGCCCTCCCAGTAGTGTTCTCCTAACCGCGCACCCGCTGCAACTCGCGCAGAAACTCGGCGTTCGTGCGGGTCTCCTTGAGCTTCTGAATGAGGAGCTCTACCTTCTGATCCGCGCCCAAAGCGCCCAGGATGCTCCGAACCTGCCAGACCCTTTGGGCCTCGGCCGCCTCCATGAGCAACTCCTCCTTGCGCGTCCCCGAATCCTCGATGTTGATGGCCGGATAGATCCGCTTGTTCGCCATTTTGCGGTCCAGGTGGAGTTCCATGTTGCCCGTGCCCTTGAACTCTTCGTAGATCACCTCGTCCATGCGGCTTCCCGTATCGACGAGCGCGCTCGCGAGGATCGTGAGCGAACCGCCGTCCTCGATGTTCCGGGCCGCACCGAAGAACTTCTTCGGCGGGTAGAGCGCCGCAGAGTCCACGCCTCCGGAGAGGATGCGCCCGGAGGCAGGAGCGGCGAGATTGTAGGCACGCGCGAGGCGTGTGATCGAGTCCAACAAGACCACGACGTCCTCGCCCTCCTCAACGAGCCGCTTGACACGCTCCAGCACGAGCTCGGCGACCGCTATATGGTTGTCCGCCGGCTGGTCGAAGGTCGAGGAGACGACCGTGGCCTCGGCGACGCTCCGCTCCCAGTCGGTGACCTCCTCCGGGCGCTCGTCGGCGAGGAGGACGAAGAGCCTGGTCTCCGGGTAGTTTGCAGCGATACTCTGGGCGATCTGTTTGAGGATCGTGGTCTTTCCCGCCTTCGGCGGCGAGACGATGAGCCCGCGCTGGCCCTTGCCTATAGGGGCTGTTAGGTCTATGACGCGCGGGGCTATGTCGTTCGGCTTCCACTCCAGGCGCAGGCGCTCCATCGGGTAGAGCGGTGTGAGGTTGTCGAAGTTTGGCCGGTAGCGGCCCTTCTGGGGCTCGACGCCGTTTACGGACTCTATCCTCACCAACGCCGGGTATTTCTCCCCGTCGCGGGCAGGACGGATCTGCCCGACCACATAGTCCCCGCGCCTCAAGCTGAACCGCTTTATCTGCGAGGTGGAGACATACACGTCGCCCTTGCCCTGGCTGTAGCCATTGGTCCGCAAGAAGCCGAACCCGTCCGGCAGCACGTCGAGGATGCCGCTCTGGGCCTGCCCCTCCTGCTGCTGGCGTCCGTCGCCACGCTCGCCCTGGCGTTCACCCTTCTCGCGCCGCCCATCCCGGCGATCTCCGCCCTTCTCGCGGCCGCGCTGCTGCTTCTGCTCCTGGCGGCGCTGTTGGACCTCCTCGGGGGCTGCGATAGCCGTGTCGGCCTCCCCGAAGGGATCCGTATGGGCCTCTGTGGGCTGCGTAGCAGCACCGTTGACGGCCTCGCCGTTCGGGGTAGTCTCCGGAGCCGGGGTCTCCCGGGCGGCTGGAGCCTCCTGTACGGCGGGTGCAGCGCTGTCGTCACCGTTGGAGGCGGGCTGCTGGCCGACGGCCTGCTCAGTTGCCGTTTTATAGATGAGCTCAGCCAACTGGGGTTTGCGATACTTGCGGTACCCCGTGATACCAAGCTGCGAGGCGATCTGGTGCAGATCGCTCAAGGGTTTACGTGCGAGGGTGGATAACTCCGTCATGCTGGTCTACCTCTCTCGTCTTGCCACGACACAAAGTGCTCGTTCGAACGTTCATCTCTTCAAGATTGCTAAAGCTGGAAGCCCCGTATGCCCGCGTCGGGTTCTAGGGCGTGGATGGTATCCACGAATCGTACCACACGGGGCCCGGTGGACATAACTACCGTGTGCGTCCGGGCGCCCCCCCGGAAGTACCGTACCCCCTGGAGGGTCTCCCCGGGCGTTATGCCCGTCGCCACGAATACCACGTCGTCGCCCCGGATCAGGTCGTCCAGCGCGAGCTTTTTTTCGGGGTCTTCGAGACCGTACTCTTTTAGCTTCTCGACCTGCGACCGCTGGGTAGGCCACATCTTGGCCTGTATCTCCCCGCCGAGACATTTTATAACCGCCGCCGCCAATACTCCCTCCGGCGCGCCTCCAATGCCTATGATCGCGTGCAACTCCGACCCGCGCAGGCCCACGGCGATAGCGGGGGTAAGGTCCCCCTCGGGGCGGAGCTGGATGCGCGCCCCGGTCTCCCGGATCTGCTGGATAAGGTCCTCATGACGTTCCCTGTCCAACACCGCCACCGTTATCTCCGACGGTCTCCGCCCGTTGGCTTCGGCGATAGCGTTTATGTTCTCCGCCACCGGCGCGTCTATGTCTATGCTCCCCTTGGCGTGCGGCCCCACGATGAGCTTGCTCATGTACATGTCCGGCGTCCTCAGCATCGTCCCCCGGGGCGCCGCCGCAACCGCCGAGATGGCTCCCTGCTGCCCTCGCGTCAAGAGATGAAGCCCCTCGACAGGCTCGACCGCAAGGTCTATCGCCGTCTCCCCCGAGCCCAGAGTATCCCCTACGCTCAAGATACCGGGCCGGGTCTTCAGCCGCCGGACCTCCCCCCTCTCGTCAAGCCGCTCCTCGCGCAGGATCGCCACCTGTCCGCAGACACCGATCTTTTCGAGCTCCTCCCGGAAGACCTCCGTCGCCAGAGTGTAGGCCTTCTCCGGCGTTCCCGACCCCTCCAGTCGCGCCACGTTGAGGGCGACGTGCTCGGTCACGAATACGTACTCGACAGCCGAAGCAGCCACATTGCCAGGACGTACCCTAGCCAAGACCATAAAAGGCGATCATCCTACCTCCCGTACCCGACGATATCCCCGCACGCCATAGAACCGGACGGTCCTATGCGGAATACTCGTCGAGATAGTGCGGAATGGCCCAGGAACTCAGCCCTGACGGCCGGTGCATCGTGAGACTAATTATACCATACCGGGCACGATCGGACCACCCATGCCCCCCTCGAACCCGGCGACCACCCCCTCGGCGAGGCCCAGCAACGCCGCGTCGAGCCCCCCGTAGCCCACGGCGGCCACGGGTTCGTTATCACAGTACAAGACCGGCTTTCCCTCCTCTGCTCCCCGCCGCGTGACCACGTCCACCGCCGCCGCCTTTATCTCCGTGAGATAAGCCTCGACCCCGAGATCCCTCATCCCTTCCAGGTCCCTCGCCAGCCCCTTCCGGTCCGAGAGTCTTCCCGAGACCGCTACCACCTCGCACCCGTAACGTTCCTCCAGATACTCGGAGAGAACCTTTAGGACGGTCTCGGGTGCGGTCGAGATGTACGCTACCTTGAGCCCCCTTATCTCGCCGACCGGCCGCGGCCTGAAGACCGTTGGTATTACCGGAAGATCCGGCTTCACCCCGCGCACCGCCTCCACCAGGCCCTCCACCCTCTCCGCATCCGCCATCGGCTCCTCGCTCATCGTGAGCAGCAAGAGGTCCGAGACGAGCAGGCGGTAGGCTCCCAGGAAGCCCGTTATGTACTCCGGCTCCTGGTTGGCGCCCGCGACCAGCACCCGCCTCCAGACCGCCACCGGCGGCACCGCCGCCCCTGAGCCGTCGAAGACCGTGATGCCGGTCTCCAGCGTGTTCGCGAGCCTCGCCCCTTCGAGCACGTTGGAGACGAACGGCGCACCCGCGAGGCCGCCTCCGCAGCGCCTGCAGCAGACGGTCACGACGCGGCTGAGGGCGGCAGTCTCGTAGCAGTCGCTCGCCGCGTGCGCTCCCTTCTTGAGGGCTTCAAGCAAGTAGCCGCTCCCGACCTCCATGTGGTCACCCCGTATCACCTCCGGCTCCGCGGGCCCGCCCCGGCCCATCGAGACCACGCCGGGCGTGAAGCCATTCCTTGAGAGGAGCCGCGCCAGGTAGCCCGAGATCGCCGTCTTGCCGACCCTCTTTCCCGTCCCGATCACGGCGAGCGAGGGCTTCGTCGAGACCTCAGGGTACTCCGGCGGCCGGAGGTCGAAGTCGCTTCCCCTGTACCGCGCCCCCACCGCTAAAGTAAGCGACGCTATACGCATCCGCTCCCGGTAGCCCACGACCGGCTCGTCCGAGAGGTCTACGACCACCTCGACCTCGTGCTCTCGGAGCGCCCTCTCGACCGCCGAGACCGGGTCGTCGCCCCCGACGAGCGGAAGACCGTAGTCCGTCCCCTCCTTGAGCTTCTCCGTCCCGCCCAGGAATGCCGCGGCCACGCCCCTAACATCCAGGGACTCCTCCACGTTCTTCATCGCTTCGAGGACGACGGGCGGGTAGTGCTCGCCGTCTATGAGGAAGAGCGCCCGCACGGTGCAGGACGGGCTAGCGGTCGCCCAGGCCGCTACCGTAGGGGGAGCTGGGGACCTCCGTGTCTATCCTGTCTTCGAAGCGCGAGTACTCGTGGGTATCGGCGTCGAAGTCCACGACCAACTCGCGCTCCTTGAACGGGTACTTGCGGAAGACCTTCACCCTACCGTTCTCGATCTCGATGACGTTGTAGCAGGGCCGGGTATTGCCCCTGAGGCGCGTAGTCGAGGCAGTCCCGGCGTTCACTATGAACATGTTCTCCAGCCTCCACGAGTAAGGCACATGCTTGTGCCCGGAGAGGACCAGGTCCACGCCCAGCCCCGCCAGAAGCTCAAGGATATCCCCCGCGTCGAAGATGATATTCCGTTCGCGTCCCGTGCCGGGGATAGGGATCAGGTGATGATGCACCACGAAGATCTTGAGCTTCTCCCCCGCGTTCTCAAAGCAGTCCCGGATAAAGCTGTAGTGCTCGCGCCCCAACCGTCCATCGTTCAGGTCCGGCTCCGAGGAATCAACCCCGACCATGATCGCCTCGTCGAACTCAATCACCGAGTAGCGCTCACCGAAGAGCCGTTCGAAGTGTATATAGCCGACGTTCCGGGAGTCGTGGTTGCCCGGAATGACCATCAGGTTCTCGCACCTGAAACGCCCCACGTACTCGGCCGCCTGCTCGAACTCCTGCCGGTAGCCCGCGTCGGTGAGGTCACCCGAGACCACCACCGCCGTCGGCTTCAGATCGTTGATCTCCAGGATCGAACGCTCCAGAAGATCCGGGATAAAGTACGCGCTACCGCAGTGAATGTCGCTGATCTGGCAAATCGTCAAACGCCCGTCCGCGCTCATAACCCCCCGGAATTTCCTGGCCTGACACCGCCCCGAGAAGTATAACAGAGCGCCTTCCGCCCCCGCCCCATCTACTCCCTTCCTCGATTGGTCTACGGCTGACTCGCCGCAGGACCGACCCTCAAAAGAGGCACATTTACATCCTGTCGGGCGCCTCGACCCCTAGTAGGCCGAGTCCAATGCCGAGCACGTTCTTAGTAGCCGCGCACAGAGCGAGCCTACGCGCCCGCAACTCCTCGTCGTCCACCAGTACTTGATGCACCGTGTAGAACCTGTGGAAGCGCGTCGCCAGAGTTTCGAGGTAGGTCGGCAGGGGGTGAACCTCCCTGCGCGAGGCAGCACCCTCGATCACGCGCGGCAGGTCGAAGAGCTCTAGAAGCAGCGCTCGCTCCTCATGCGCGAACTCGCCGGAGGGCACATCCCTGATCTCTGCCGGGTTCAGACCAGCCCGGCGGAAGATGCTCGCGATGCGGGCGTGGGCGTACTGCACGTAGTAGACGGGGTTCTCGTCGGACTGTTTGACGGCTACCGCGAGGTCGAAGTTCATCTCGGTGCGGTGCGAGGAGCGCACGTAGAAGTAGCGCGCCGCGTCCACCCCTACCTCGTCCAAAAGTTCGTCAAGGGTGACGAAAGTGCCTGCCCGCTTGCTGACCTTGACCTGCTCCCCGCCACGCAGGAGTTTCACAAGGCGCACCAGTTCGACGTCCAGAAAATCCTGCGGCAGTCCCAGAGCCACGAGCCCCGCCCGGAGGCGTGCCTCGAAGCCGACGTGGTCCGCGCCCAGGATGTCTACCGCCGTCGCGAAGCCCCGGCGCCACTTGTCCCGATGGTAGGCAATGTCTGGGGCCACATAAGTGTAGGAACCGTCGCTCTTGATGAGCACCCGGTCCTTGTCGTCCCCGAACCTCGACGAGGCGAGCCACAGGGCGCCCTCGCTCTCGTAGGCATGACCATCTTCTTTGAGCTTTTCGATGATCTCCTCTATGGCGCCGGACTCGTAGAGGCTCTTCTCATTGAAGTAGCTGTCGAAGGAGGCGCGAGCGCGGGCTATGGTCTCTTTGATCCCCGCCATGCACCAGTCCGTCGCGAACGCTATGATCTCCGGCAGAGCCTCCTCGGGCGATGTGAGAAGGTGCTTATCGCCGTCCCTCTCCTTGAGGTCTTCGGCGATCTCGCGGATGTACTCGCCCCTGTAGAGGGACTCGGCGTCCGGGACGGGCCATTCGCGATCGAAGAGTTCAGCGTAGCGGACGGCGACAGACTCGCCGAGCAAGCGGATCTGGTTCCCCCCGTCGTTGAAGTAGTACTCGCGCGAGACCTTCCTCCCCGCCGCCCCAAGGATGCGCGCGAGCGAGTCCCCGTACGCCGCGTGCCGCCCGTGCGCCACCGTCATAGGCCCCGTGGGATTGACGCTCACGTACTCCAGCAGGATCGGCGCCCCCGAAAGCTCCCGCCTCCCGTACCCTTCCCTCGCCATGAGTAGCTCCTCAAGCTCCTCCCCGAGAGCGTCCGGAGAGAGCCGGAAGTTTATAAACCCCGGCCCCGCTACCTCGACGCTCTCCAGGAACGGAGCATCCAACGCTTCCGCAATGCCCTGGGCCACCTCGCGGGGGTTGCGCCTGAACGCCCGCGCGTTCGCCAAGGCCACGTTCGTCGCGAAGTCACCGTGAGCATGGTTCGGTCGCTCAACGTGGACGCCGTCGAGCTTGATCCCGTATGCGTCTCGGACCGCATCCCGCAGCGCCCCCGCTACCCTCTCCTCCAACCCCGACCTGCTAGCCATCCCGCCCCAGAAGATCGTCGAGTAAGCTCTTGTTCTCCGCCGCCAGACGATCTGTCTCCTCGCGGTCGCGCGAGAAACTCACCTCGAAGACGTCCCCCGCACGCGCCCCCTCGGGTAACAACTCCCGCGGCACGTCAAAGCTCCGCCGCCCCCCAGGATAGAGCAGCAACACCACCATCTCATTGTCCTCGAACTTGTCTAATTGGACTCGCATATACGAAAGTATGTTACCGCTTTTTTAGTAGTCGGTTATCAGCAGTTAGTAAAGAGCAAAACGGACCTTTACAACAACCGACAACGCTCGACCAACCTTCCGAAAGCTCAATCGTTCAGCCGCTACCGCTCGCGCAGGCTTAACAGTGGGAACACGAGAAGGATTACTATTTGATACTGGAAACTAATAGTGATACTTCTCGCCCCGGTTTATCTTCGACGCCCGGTAGAGCTGTTCGAGGAGAACCACCCTCGCGAGCGCATGCGGCAGGGTGATGGGGCCGAAGGAGACGAGGGCATCGGCCTTTCCTAGCACCTCCGGTGAGAGCCCCAGTGGGCCACCGACTACGAAGGCTACGTGGCTGCGTCCCGAGAGACCTAGAGAGTTGAGCCTCCGCGCCAGCTTCTCGGAGGAGAGTGGTTCGCCCCGCTCGCGGTCCAGGGAGATCACGTACGCCCCCGCGGGCACCCGCTTGAGGAGTTTTCCCGCCTCTGCCTCCAGGACTTCCCCGGTAGTGCGGCGGTTCAGGTCTTCCTCCGGGACTTCTACCATCTCCACGGCGAAGGAGCGGCGCAGGCGTTTGAGGTAATCGTCCGCGCCTTCGGCGGCCCATCCTTTTAGCGAGCCGACCGCGACGATGGTGGCGCGACGGATCATCTACTCCACGCCAAAGAGCCGGGTCTCGCCCTCTCCGTAGCGGTAGACGTACTCGCGGCTCTCGATGGGTTCTCCCACCTCGATCCAGGGGGTCGGATGACCGGCGATGGCGGCCCGCACCCTTACCCCCGCGTGCCCCGCCGTCTTGAGCGCCTTCCGTACCGTGCCGCAAGCCCTCATCGGCGAGTTGTTCTTCTCCGAGAGGTGGGCGAGCACGATGTCCTTGAGACCATGTGGGGCCAGCGCGCTCGCTACTTCGGCGGCCTGGTCGTTGGAGAGATGCCCGCGCACCGAGGAAACACGTCGCTTGAGGTCCGCCGAGTACGGCCCGCGCCAGAGCCATTCGAGGTCGTGGTTGGCCTCCAGGACTACCGCGTCAGCCTCGTACAGATACCGCATGGTATCGGGACCGACCTCGCCGAGATCGGTCGCAAGCGCGGCCACCAGCTCCCCGTCAGAGAGGCGCAGGCCGTAGGTTGGGGCATCGTGCGGGACTTCGAAGAAGCCCGCCGAGACGCTACCAAGGTCCAGGCTCTCGCCAACCTCGGCTCGCGCCGCGCCTGCGACGGCCTCCACCACTCCGGGCGCCGCGTAGAGCGGCATGTCCCGCTCGCGCAGCAGGGACCGTATGCCGGAGATGTGGTCCGCGTGGCCGTGGGTCACGAGGACGGCGTGAACGTCATCGAGGGCGCGCCCGATACACGCCAGAAGACCCTTTATGCGCCGACACGAGATCCCTGCGTCCACGAGGAGACCACGTCCGCCAGCTTCGAGATAGATCGCGTTGCCGGAACTACCACTCGAAAGAACGCTAAAACGCAGAGTCAACCTCCATAGTTTCGTGCTGATACAGGGAGAGCACCCCTCCGCTAACCGATCTTAGCACGCAACGAAACTTCTTCCGCCGCGTGCAAGCCAAGACAAGACCTTTATCTTGCGGACGGTTCTATGGCTCTGGATATCAGAGAGTCAGGCGGATTGTTCGATCAGCTCGCCCTGTACGACGATACGTTCAGCGTAGTCCGGGAGGGTGCAGGTCTGCAGGGAGATTATGGATTTCCCCTGGACCGCGTTCATCACCTCGACGTTGTCGGTCGAGACCACCTTCTGCCCGGTCACCTTGTACTTGTATCGATTCCCGTCGGCGTCCTTTACGGAGATCTCATCCCCGGCTACTAGCTTATCGAGGTCGTAGAAGACGTAGAAAGAGCCCGTATTCGGATACCCGAGCCGGTGCCCCGCGATGTAGGTGTTCGCCCCGTCCTGCCAGGGGAAGCCCGTGGCGGGTACGTGGATCATCGACTCCTTGAGCTTCTCCTCCTCGACGGAGTCGTAGACTGGCGCGTCCTCGAGCCCTAGCTTCGGAACGGTCAGGTACAGCGTCTTGTCCTCGGGGCCGCCCGGGTCACGCCCGAAGTTGAACGGTTTGACGGCCGGTATAGCGCCCGCCGACGTGCCGGAGCTCAGTTGTATAGGTTCCGCCCCGCTCGGCTCGTTCCAGTCCCTGGTCTTTGGAGGTCCGGTCCGCTCCTCCTCTGAAAGGATGTCCTCCGGGTTGACCGACTCTACGGTCTCCCACTGCTCGGTGGTCTCCTCACTCTGGGCGACCTCCCCAGCGGCGGTCGTCTCCTGGCCCTCGCTCTGCGAGGTGTCGGTTACCCCCCCGCACGCGGGAAGGACTAGCAGCATAAAGAGGAGCAGAGCGGTTAGCGCCCTGCTCCTCTTGACTAGGCCTTTGTACAACTGCGTCAGACTCTACTCTCCCGGGCCGCCCGTGGCCGGCATCGAGCCCATCCCGAGGAACGGGGCGACGGCCGCGAGGACCTGGTCCATGGTCAGGGCCTGCGCGAAGGCCGTGTTGGCCGGTGGCACAACACCCTGCAGGTTGTTGATGGCGACGACGTGGTCACCCTCGACCCCGGCGATGGTGCCTGCGGCCTCCAGGAAGTCCGGGTTCTGGATCATCGGGCCCGCACCCAGGTATGCCCCGACACCGACCGGCTCGAAGGTCGCCGCCAGGTTTATGATGCTAGCCTGGCTCGAGAACGCGCCCTGCGGGAAGGTGAAGTTGGGCTTCGCTACCGGGGTAGCCCCGGCGCCCTGTAGGGCGTCCGTGATGGCGTCCACGTGAGCGGCCTCGTGGTCGCGTAGGTTGGTCACCACGCCCAGAGCCGCACCGGAGAGGACTCCGGCGTCCAGCGCTCGCTGGTAGAACTCGCGCTCTAGAAACTCGAGCGTGAGAGCGAAGTTGAAGATGTCTGCGTCCGTGCTGCCTTGGGCAAGAGCCTTCTTGCTCGTGAACAGGCTCGCGCCCGCCGCCGCGCCCGCACCGGCCACCGCGAGGGTCTTAAAGAAGTCCCTCCGGGTCCGGGGCTGGGCGAAACCCTCCGCGCCCGGCACGTTGATTGTGTTCTTCTCCATTATCGTTACTCTCCTCCCTTAACCCGTGATCCCGAAGGGGGCCACGGCCTGCTGCACGGCCGGCAACGGCAAGCTGGGCTCGAACGCCAGGTTGTTCGGCGGCTGCACCCCGTTGAGGATGTTGATCGCCACCCGGTGCTGGCACTCGACATTGTGAATCGAGAGCGCCGCCGCCAAAAGGTCCTTACTCTCAAGCGCCGCCGCAGCGCCGCCATATGCCCCAATGCCAACCGGCTCGAAGGTCGCCGCGAGCTGCAAGAACGCGCCCGGATCCTGGAACGTTCCAGGCGGGAAGGTGAAGTTGGGCGCCGGAGGTATCGGAGCACCCGCCCCGCTGAGGGTAGAGGTGATAGCGTCTACGTGCGCCATCTCGTGGTCCCGGATGGCAGCTATCTGCGCGAGCGCGGGACCGCTGAACAGGCCGGCGTCCACGCCCCTGGCGTAGAACGTGCCCTCCAACCGCTCCAACTGCAAGGCGAAGCTAAAGATTGCCGCGTCGCCGAGCCCCTGGTAGGTCGGGTAGTTTACATGAGCCGCATTAGCGGACCGGGAGGCGATACCGAAACCGCCTATTCCCGCCGCCGACAGCGCGGCGGTAGCCCACGCTGCCGTCTTCAGGAAGTCGCGCCGCGAGTGCTCCTGGTCGAACCCGACCGGAGACGTACGGCCTTCTGATCCGTTCATCCCTTAAGCTCCTTTCTGTTGGGGTCGAAACCCCTCTACAGGCTGCTAACGTTCCCTTCTACGGACTCGCACTGGTCCCGGATCAATCTAGTCCCCAAACACCCCTTTTCTGGTACCGCGCGAACATGGCACCGTATCCGGATATTTATATATGTCGTGAATACTAACATTATGTACATAGATATTCATCAACTGGCGCTTACGCAAACGTAACTCCGCATAAACTCCATGGCTACGGCAATGATCCGGATGGACGGGGTTACCGTAGAATTTAACGTGATGGAAAGAAACCGCAACCGGTATCTGCTCCTGGCCGACGAGGACTTGATGTCGCTCGCCGGTAGTGGAGACTCGAAAGCTTTCGCGGTGCTCTACGACCGCCACGGCCGGCCAGCTTACTCGCTCGCCTACAGGATGATGGGGGAGCGGCAGGCGGCTGAGGACCTCGTGCAGGAGGCGTTCTTATATATATGGCGGGGGGCGGGGAGCTACCGGGCGGAGAGGGGGAGCGTGCGCACGT
Source organism: Rubrobacter sp. (assembly GCA_016781885.1). Taxonomy (GTDB): domain Bacteria; phylum Actinomycetota; class Rubrobacteria; order Rubrobacterales; family Rubrobacteraceae; genus Rubrobacter_F. The sequence continues at coordinate 2,910 of JADDPM010000013.1, read as the reverse complement.
GGATGCTCTCTATAGTCCACAACCGCGGCATAGACCAGCTGCGCTCGATCTCCAGCCGGCGCAGGATGCAGGACAAGGTCGAAGCGGCCGCCCCGATCTCCCAGCCGAGCGAGGCGTTCGCGGAGACCTGGCGCAACTCCCAACGCGATCAGGTCAGGCAGGCGCTCTCCCATCTGCCGCCGGAGCAGGTCAAGGTGCTGGAGCTCGCGTACTTCTCCGGGTACACCCACGCCGAGATAGCGAAGCTGCTCAGCCTGCCGCTCGGGACAGTCAAGGGACGCATGAGACTCGGGCTCAAGAAGATTCGGGAGTACTTCGACTCGCGCGGAATGGAGGTGCCCGGATGAACGAGCAGTGGCGCCGCCGCTTTGACGACCTCAAGGACGCCTACTCCCTGGGCGCCCTCGACGATGACGAGCGCCGGGAGTTCGACGGCTACCTCGCCGAGCACCCTGAGCTTCAGGCCGAGGTGGACGAACTCAACTCCGTTGCCAACCTTCTCGCCCTGGCCCCGCCGGAGTACGACCCTCCTCCCGAGCTAAGGCGTAACCTGCTACAGAGGATCGGGGGCGCCGAGGAGGACGCGGCTCTCCCCGGCAGAGCCCCGCGCCGCGCCGGGCTCCGCAGGCTCTTCGGTCCCGCCGGGCTCGCGGCGGCGGCGGCGATCCTCGCCGTCGTAGGACTCTTTATATGGAACGCCTCCCTGAGAGAGGAAAACGAGGACCTGCGCGGCGAGATCGAGACCCGCCAGGCGTACGAGCTACACGGATCAGGGCAGGCGGAAGACGTCCAGGGCGAGGTCGTCGAACTCGGGCGCGGGCGGGCTATCCTCATGGCGGAGAACCTTCCGCCCGCGCCGGACGGCAAGGTCTACGAAGCGTGGCTAATACACGATGGTGTCCCGGAACCCGCCGGAACGTTCCATTCTCAGGACGGACAGGCCGCCACGCGCATCGAGGGCTCTCTCGAAGGCGCCGACGCCGTAGCGGTGACGGTTGAGCCGTCCGGCGGCTCCTCAATGCCGACCAGTGAGCCTCTACTTACCGCATCCCTCTAGTCGCGGCCTCCGGCGTGCTCCTCATCCCCCTCTCAGGCGTTTACATTTGCAGTGCGAGGGGTAATCAGGGGTTGGAGGAGAACGAGAGGAAAGGAGAGCAGAATGTCTGTAGCTCGCGTAACCGAGTTGAGCGCCGTCTCGGACCAGAGCTTCGAGGACGCGATCAACGTAGGGGTCAATCGCGCCACGAGCACGCTCCGGAACGTCGAGAGCGCCTGGGTCAAGGATATGAACGTGATGATCGACAACGGCCGCATCACCGGCTATAAGGTAAACATAGCTGTCACCTTCGTCCTCGATGAAGGCCAATCGCCCGGTTAGATCAGGGATCATTCGAGAGAACCGAGGCGTCCCGGGCTTCCGCCCGGGACGCTTTTTCACGCTAGCTCAGTCGTCCTCTAAGAGCCAGTCGAGGGCGACGGCCGCAGTCCAGGACTGGTCGTCAGACCCGAGAGGCTCGCCGGTAAACGGCTCGAAGTACTCGGCGAAGCCGCCAGCGTCTAGCTGTTCGAGGGACGAGTGTCGCAGGTCCGCAGCTCGTTCTTTCTCGCCCGCTCGTCTAAAGGAACGCCAGAACAGCCAAGAGATAACCGGCCAGACCGGGCCGCGCCAGTAGGCGCGCGGGTGGAACCGTGGCTCCTTAGGGCTCGTACTCGGCGGCAGCGGCCAGCGCAGTCTGGGATCGGCCGCGAAGGCCGGGGAGAAGAGGGTATCGAGCAGGGCGTCGTGACACTCCTGGTCGGGCTCGCCGGCGATGAGCGGGGCGAAGCCGGCTATGGTGCGTACCCCCACTGGCTCGTCGGCGCGGAGGTCGTAGTCGAGGCAGAGGTTTAGGGTTGGGTCGTAGCATCCCTTCAGACCCTGCCGGCCACGGGAGATCTAGGTCTCCATCTCCTCACGTTCCTCGTCGGGAGCTCCGAACCGGGCCGCTATCTCCAGGAGCGCCTCGTTCGCGGAGACCAGGATCGCGCTGAAGAGCACGTCCTTGACGAGAAAAGGATGCGTCCGCCGTATCTCGGCCTCGCTATAGGAGACCTTCCTGAGCAGTTGCACGAGCCACAGGTAGCGATCATATTCCTCCCTGGCAGGACGCTCTGAAGGTTCGTCCACGAACTGCAGGTCGTAGCGTTCGTAGGGCGCTAGCTCCCCCACCTCGACCGCTTCGAGCGCCGCGTCCCAGCGCGGGGAGTTGTCGGTCCCGCTCTCCCACGGGTGATAGATCGTCACGAGCCCCGACCCCTCCGGATCCCTCTCGGTGAGGAGGTAGCGGTGCCAAGAGAGGAGATGGGGATAAAGATGCCTTATAAACATGCGCGCGCCGTCTGCTACCTCTCCGGAGCCTACCTCGTCGGCGGCCTGCAGGATGCGCAGGGCGGCGATGGCGTGGACAGCGGGCTGGCAGAGACCGCTTGTCTGGCGCGGCGTGGTCGGGGCGTCCGGGCTGGGTACCGCCGGCGCCCAGTGCTCCGGACCGAGCAGGTAGCTCCGGGGCGGCGCGTGCGGGTTGAAGACGATGTGCGGCACCTTCCCGTTCGTCCACTGTCCGGAGAAGAGCGTGATGAGCTCCCGCGCGGCTCGGTGAGCGTTGAGTCGGGCCATCCCTATCGCGATAAACACGCTGTCCCAGCTCCACTGGTGCGGGTAGAGATTCGGAGCGGCCCTAGGGCGTGTCTGACGGCTCGTCGCTCCCGTGTTAGTTTCTCCCCGTCGAGCGAGGCCACGGCCTTCGTGGGCGTGGTGCGCTCGCGGGAGGCCGAAAGGGGGGCTCTCGCGGTGTCCTCGACCGAGACCTGCTGCCCCTGACGCTGCCCGAGGTGCGTCGCCTGTCGTGCCGACTTGCGCGGGCACGGTCG
>JADDPM010000193.1:1933-3324 GCA_016781885.1 Rubrobacter sp. | reverse complement strand
CGGCGGCGGCCAGGGTATAGCGATGGTCGTCGAGGCCGTCTAGGAGACGGAGCTGGGTCGTTTCGCCCGGCTCGCCTGGCGTTGTGAAGCGTGGCGGCGAACTATCGGATAACTACCAGTTCGCCGCCGCCGGCAGCAAAGAGCAGAATAGGTTCCGAGGACTACAGCGGTCCGGTACGATGCAACGTGCTTCTCTTGAAGTCAACGTTGTAGTAGAAGAACGTGACCGGGCGGTACACGCGAGATGGTTTCGTGGGTAGGGACGACGAGGCTTTTGCGCCTCGATTCTCTCTGCCGGCTGCTGGACGCGCGGGTAACGCAAGGTGTGGTACGTGCGGGCGAGCCACCGCTAGCTGCTGTAGGTAACTCTGTTACGCTTATGGAGTACCGACGGGCACAAAGACCTTGCCCGAACCGCCGCAGTTCTTGCATTCTTCGTCTTTGTAACGCCCGGTCCCGTTGCACTGGGGGCACAGATCCTCGCCCGCGTTCTCCGCGTCGGGCTGGGCCTTATCACCGGGGACTATCGGTTCGCTCATCGCCTTCTCCTTCAAGCTCGGCTCTCGGGTTGCTCGTACCCGGCCACCGGGGGCATGAAACGCTATAACGATCGGGCGGGACAGGCTGCTTCTATCCGAGGCTACCCGGTCCGCTAGGTCTACTCCAGGACGAACCCTTCCATGGCGGGCGCTAGTTCCTTCGCGCGCGTCAGAGGGCCATGTGGCCGCTGTCTACGACGTGGAGTGTAGAGTTCGGTATGAGCCGGGCCATTATCCTGGCGTTGTTCACGGGGATTATGGGGTCTTTATCACCGAGACGGCAAGAGTCGGCTGGCGCAGCTTGCGCAACCAGCGAGTCGCGCAACCTGGCGGACTCTGCCTGTTGCGAAGAACGGCGCCTTGAAACGGGCGGTTCGCCGCGCTTTGTTTCTAGATCTCTCTCGCCCCGTGTCTGGGCTCGTACGGTGATTCCCGATGGAGGGACGAGACCTGCTCCTTCAGCTTGTCACAGGACTCGCGCACGAGACGTAGGCCCTCGTCCGTGGAGAGAGGGAACATAGGAGGAAACGTCGCGAGGATCTCCGCCTCTGTAACTTTGTAGGAGCCATTCGGGCACCTTGAGCCGGAAAGGAGGTTCGGTTCCGCGCCGCCGGGTGCCGCGAACTCGAAAACGGAGTCCAGGTAGTCGGAGACTTCGGGGCTCTTCACCCCTCCCGTTGCGGCGGCGTAGGAGAGGCTCCCGCCGAGGTGCCCGAAGTCCGGGACGAGGAGCCTGTCCCCTCGTACTTCCATCACGCGGGTCTCTCCTTGCGGCTCGACGGTCAGGCCCTCGTTCCTGACCCTCCCGGCCGCGGCGTGGACGAGGGCGGCGACGGCCAAGACGGTTTCAGG
>JADDPM010000193.1:0-1920 GCA_016781885.1 Rubrobacter sp. | reverse complement strand
ATCCCGCGCAACTCCACCGTTCCGTGCCGGTTGATCCGCACGGGGTTCCAGGAGGCCTTGAGGATGTTCCCGCCCGCCTCGAAGAAGAGGCGCCTCTCTACGCCCGCCCGGTCCATCGCCGCGAGCCACGCCTCGTAGCTGGAGAGTTGGCGCTCGACCAACTCCTCTATGTTCCTCGCGTATGGGCGCAGGCCGCCTACCTCGGGCAAGTCCTTGTAGAGTCCCTCCCAGCCGAAGAGGGCGCTGCCCCGGTAGAAGGCGGTACGGACCGCGAGGCCCGGCGCGGTGCCCTCGTAGAACGGGCAGGAGCGGGTAAGGGCGACCAGGGCGGGGTCGAGCGCCGTGCCCAGGTTGTAGAGGTTCAGCAACTCCTCCCGCGCCGATTCGGAGGCGTCGCGGGAGACGACCGTGTCGAGGTCTATGGTCCCTTCCGGCACCTCCAGGTGCAGGTGGACGCCGGTATGCCGCGCGGCGTTGAGGAACCGTCCGCGTCCGAGCGTGAGCGCCTGGAGCTCGTAGATGAGATCCTCGCGGAGGGACGGCGCTATCGGCAGGGGATACGTCGCCAGCGGGTAGAGCCTGACGCCGAGCTCCCGTCCGGCCCGCAGGGCGAGGTCCAGGCGCTCCAGGTACGCTTCGGCGAGCTCTTCGACCGAGGAGGCGGGCGGGGTGTTGATCTCCACCATTCCCCTCGCGCACTCACCCGCGAGGCCTTCCGGGTCCAAGCCCGCTCCCTCCGTCATCTCCCGGCAGCGCGACAGGAACTCATCCGCCCGGTCGGAGGGTGCACCCAACCCGTCTACCAGGAAGAACTCCTGCTCGAGCCCTACTCGTCGCTCCGTCAAAGATTCACCCGCCTCTAACACTGTCCCACACGCCCAGTATGACCGTAGAGAAGAGAGCCCGCAAATAGCCCGAGGGAGAGAGTTAGGCGCAGGCTTTCCAGCCACGTTTGGACGTGCGTAAGGGAGGACGCTCCCCGGGAGCGGTGCTCATTCTGGTCTACCGCCGGCGGGCGAGCGCGATGAGCTGGTCGCTCCCGGCGGTGAAAGGCTCTCCCTCGAACCCGCCGTACATAGCTTCGACCTCGAACCCCGCGAGCCGGAGCATCAACTCTAACTCCCCACGCCCGACGACGCGGATGACCAGCTCATGCCGCCGCTTGCTCTCCAGATTACCCTTTGGCCCGTACATCTCGTAGAAGAGCCTCATCGCCAATATCTGCGAGGCCGCGTCGTAGCGCGATACGCTGAACCGCTCCAGCTCTCCCCGCGGCAACTCGCGGGTGAGGTCGTGACGCAGCCCGGGGCCGTAATCATCGCGTAACTCCTCCGGCGCGAACGCCGAGACCTCTATCCCGAGCAAGCCGCCGGGCGCGAGATGCTCCTTCACGTTACGTAAAAACCCTAGCGCGTCGTCCAGGCTCAGGAGACAGAGAAAGGAATTGAAGGCGCAGATGGCGAGTTTGTAGCGTTCTCCGAGCTTCACGTTACGCATATCTCCCCGTACCCACTCGACCGCGCTGCTCTTGTCGCGGCCTCTCTCCACCATCTCCCCCGAGACCTCGACCGCAGCCACGTCGAAGCCCGCTTCGGCGAGCGGGGCTGCCAGACGGCCGGTCCCCGCGCCCCACTCGATTACGGGGCCTCCTTCGCGTTTGGCCAGAGCGAGCCAGAAGGGGAGGTCGTGGTCGTGGCCGTACTCCAGGTCGTAGAGGTCGGCTAGAGGGTCGTACTCGGGCAAGGGCTTCTCCTTTATCGTCTGATGCGAAAAAGATTATCCACGATGGGCTGCTGTTCCACCTCCTCGATGCTCCCCAGAAGCTCGACGCTGGCCCTGATAGAAGGTAAAATACTTGCCGAACATTGCCGAATGGTGTAACGGCAGCACGAGTGACTCTGAATCACTTAGTCCTGGTTC
>JADDPM010000192.1 GCA_016781885.1 Rubrobacter sp. | reverse complement strand
CTGAGGAGGAGTTCTTCCAGAAGCTAAGGACCGACCTCTCGACCGGCGAGGGAAACTACGACGCCTTCATGTGCGGGCCGCCGAACAACTGGGAGTTCGCAGCGCCCGGCTGGATCGCGTCGCTCGACGAGTACATAGAGAACCCGGCGCTCACCAGCCCTGACTACAACCTCGACGACTTCTATCCGGCGGCGCTTGGCGTCAACGAGTGGAAGGGCAAGCTCTGGTCCATCCCGGCCAACGAGGAGGGCTACTCGCTCTTCTCCCGCACGGACATCCTCGAGGAGGCCGGCATCGAGGCGCCCCAGACGTGGGACGATCTGATCTCGGCGGTCAAGGAGGTAGACGGCAAGACCTTCGCCGGCAAGAGGGTCGACGGTTTCGTCGCCCGCGGCGACAAGACCTTCCCGACCATCCAGTCGGGCTACAGCACGGCGTTCTTAGGATACGGCGCCACGGACGTGGACGACTCGGGCAAGGTAGCCATCAACAGCCCCGAGGGCATCAAGGCCACCGAGAAGTGGGCCGAGGTGATGAGTTACGCGCCCAACAACGTCGGCACCTTCACCTGGTACGAGGCGATGAACCACTTCTCGGCCGGCAACGCGGCGTTCTTCATAGACGCCGACCACATGTCCGAGAATTTCGAGAACCCCGAGGCCAGCGAGATCGTCGGCAAGGTCAACTACGACCTCCCGCCCGAGGGCGACGCAGGCAGGATGGGCAACATCTGGCTGTGGTCGCTCGGGATGTCCGCGGCCTCCAAGAACAACGTCGCCGCCTGGCTCTTCTTGCAGTGGGCGACCACGAAGGAGCAGCTGGAGAAGGCCATCCCGAAGGGGAACATCAACCCCACGCGCCAGTCGCTCGCTAACTCCCAGACCATGAAGGAGTACACGAAGGACTGGGGCGACTACAACGAGACCTGGCAGAAGATCCTCTCGGATCACGCCGCCTGGAACTACATCAAGTCGCCCAAGTACCCCGAGTACGGCGACCGCTGGGCGCTCGCCATCCAGGAGGTTGCGCTGGGCAAGAGCTCCCCCAAGGAGGCCCTCGACGCGGCAGCCGGGGACATGCAGACGATCCTAGATTCCGCCAAGAGTTAGCGGGACGTAGGTAGCGAAAATGAACACGTCTCGTCGTCTGCCTTACCTGCTCATGCTGCCGGGTATAGCGCTGCTTCTGGCGGTGCTATACCCCTTCCTGAGCGGGGTGTACTGGAGCTTTACCGACTTCGACCTCACCATGGGTCAGAACCCCGCGTTCAACGGCCTCATAAACTACTTCCAGGCTTTCGGTTTGGGAGGGGAGGGCCTGCACGCGATCCTCGTGACCTTCGCCTACGCGGCGCTGGCGGTGGCGGTGCAGACGCTGCTTGGCTTCGGGGTGGCGCTCCTGCTCATGCGCGAGGGGCTGCACATCCGGTTCTTCCGGGCGCTCATCGTGCTGCCGCTCCTTATGCCGCCGGTTATAGCCACCATGATGTGGCGGGTGATGATGACCCCGGACGGGGTCCTCAACTACATGCTCGGCTGGGTGTATTTGCCGCCTTTCGACTGGCTGGGATCTACGAGCACGGCGCTCTTCTCTGTGGTCCTCATAGACACCTGGATCTACACGCCTTTCGTCATCCTGATCCTGCTCGCCGGGATGCAGTCCATACCCACGGAGGTGCACGAGGCGGCCAGGGTCGACGGCGCGAGCTACCCGAGGGAGATATGGAACTTGGTCGTGCCGCTCCTGCGGCCCTTCTTTATCATTGTTATCGTCTTCAGGGGCATAGACTCGCTCAAGATGTTCGACATCATCTACACCGCCACGAGGGGAGGTCCGATCAATGCGACGATGAACCTGCACGTCCAGTCCTACTTCACGGGCATCCGCTCGCTCAACATCGGGTACTCGATGACCTTCCTGGTGGTGCTGTGGATACTGTGCTACGCGCTCGCTTTCTTCCTCTTGCGGGCTCGTAGAGGGAGGTTGGCCTAAAGTGTTCGGTAAAGGCAGCAGCCGCGCCAGCCGCGCCAGGCGCAGAAACGACGTCCTGGCGTTCCTGGCGCTGCTGGCCTACACGGCCTTCGCGCTGTTCCCGTTGTTCTGGATCTTCCTGTTGTCCCTCAAGACCCAGAGGGACGTCATCGCCACACCGCCCAAGTTCTTCTTTGCGCCGACCCTCCAGAACTACGCCGAGGTGCTCTCGCGCCCGGACTTCCTGACGCCCTTCAAGAACTCGCTCATAGTCACCTTCGGCGCCCTTCTCCTTTCGGCGCTGATAGCGCTGCCCGCGGCCTACGCCCTGGCGAGGATGGAGTTTCGGGGCAAGGAGGACCTGGCGTTTTCGTTCCTGTCTTTGAGGTTCGCGCCGGAGCTGATCATACTGCTGCCCCTGTTCGTGATCTACCAGTCCTTCGGGCTCTACGACACGTACATCGGCCTGATCCTGGTCTACCAGCTCATCACCTTCCCGCTGATGGTCTGGATGATGCGCTCGTTTCTTGAGGACGTGCCCAGGGAGCTCGAGGAGGCCGTCCAGATAGACGGGGGGAGCTGGTTCACCAGCTTCCGCATGATCATCACCCGGATAGCCCTGCCTGGGCTCGCGGCGAGTTGCGTGCTGTCGTTTATCTACGCCTGGAACCACTTCGTCTTCGCGCTGGTGTTGGCGTCGCAGAGGACCCAGGTCATCACGGGCGGCCTTTTGCAGTTCATCTCCTTCGAGCAGATCCAGTGGGGCGCCATGGCCGCCGGCGTGATGCTCGCCATAGTGCCCGAGTTCATCATCGCGGTGTTCGCCCTGCGCTACATGATCCGGGGCCTCACAGCCGGAACGGTCAAGGGGTGACGTAAACGCCGAACACGGACCCGCCGGGGCAACGTCGGGGCGACGGCGGGCTTCGGGGAGAGGAAGGTGCGGTATATGCGAGGGGTGATCCTACCGGGCCAGGCGCGGGTGGAGATCGGGGAGTTTGACCGCCCCGAGCCAGGAGCAGGCCAGGTGCTTGTCGAAATGAAGGCGTCAGGCCTCTGCGGCAGCGACCTGCGGGCCATCTACCACGAGCACAGGGGCTCCGACCCCAATGAGCGCTACCAGAACGTGATAGCGGGCCACGAACCCGCCGGCCGGGTCGTGGCGGTCGGCCCCGGCGTGGAGGGCTTCGAGCCGGGCGACAGGGTCGTCGTCTACCATATCGCCGGCTGCGGTCACTGCGAGGAGTGCCGCAAGGGGTTCATGATCGGTTGCCACTCGCCCGGGAGGTCCGCCTACGGCTGGCAGCGCGACGGCGGCCACGCCGACTTTCTCCTCGCCGAGGCCCGCACCCTGCTGCACCTGCCAG
>JADDPM010000191.1 GCA_016781885.1 Rubrobacter sp. | reverse complement strand
GCGTGCGAGATCGTGACCGCCGCCCGGCTCTGGCGGCCCGTCGCCGCCACTACCCGGAACGAGTCGAGCACGAACTTGCCCTCGAAAGAGCCAACCTCGTCAGCCGCGATCGCCTCCAGGTCCGCCGCCGTGACCGTCTTCTTGTGGTCCGCGATCTCCTTGAAGCGCGTGAAAGCTCTCTTCAATACATCGCCCTCGAGCGTGTAACCGAGCTCTTCGAGGGCGTCCTTCAAGGCGTGGCGTCCCGAGTGCTTGCCGAGGAAGATGTTCGTGCCTTCGAGCCCGATGTCTTTCGGCGTCATGATCTCGAACGTCCGCCGGTCCTTCAAGACGCCGTCCTGGTGAATCCCCGACTCGTGCAAGAACGCGTTGCGCCCGACGACCGCCTTGTTCGGCGGCACCTCGTAGCCGGTCATGTTCGAGACGAGGCGTGAGGTGTTGGCGAGCTGTCGAGTGTCCACCCCGACCTCGAACCCATAATGGTCCCCGCGCGTCACGAGCGCCATAACGATCTCTTCCAGCGAGGCGTTCCCGGCACGCTCGCCGATGCCGTTGACGGCGACCTCGATCTGCCCCGCCCCGACCTGCACCCCCGCCAGGCTATTCGCCACCGCGAGCCCGAGGTCATCGTGACAGTGAACCGAGAGCACCCTGTCCTGCAACCCCGGCACTCGCTCCTGAAGCTCCTGTAGAAAGATCGAGAACTCGACCGGGGTCGTGTAGCCGACTGTATCGGCGATGTTAACAACGTCTGCGCCTGCCTCGACCGCCGCGGCGACGACCTCGGCGAGGTACCCGATCTCCGTCCTCGTCGCGTCCATCGGCGAGAACTCGACCTCGGGACACAGGCTCTTGGCGAGCTTGACCCCTTCCTCGGCTCCCCTCAAGATGTCCTTCTGGTTCGAGCGCATCTGGTGCTCGATGTGCAGGTCAGACGTCCCGACAAAGGTGTGGATGCGCGGCTTGCTCGACCACTGTACAGCTTCCCAGGCTCGCTCGATGTCCGCCTGGTGGATTCGGGCGAGACCGGCGATGGTCGGCCCCTTCACCTCGGTTGCGATGCGGGAGACCGACTCGAAGTCACCCTCCGAGGTGATCGGGAACCCCGCCTCTATTACGTCTACCTTCAGGCGGGCGAGTTGGTGGGCTATCTCTACCTTCTCCTCGACGGAGAGCGAGATCCCCGGCGACTGCTCGCCGTCTCTGAGGGTGGTGTCGAAAATCTGTACGCGACGCATATTCTCTCTTTCCTCCTACAACGGTTACTCTGGTACTTTCGAAAGATGCGGCTGGTTGCTCTGGTGGCCGCGGGCAGCCCGGCGTTAGAGGCCGGGGCGGATAATTCGCCCGGCGACCACCCTGGTTAGTCGTAGTAGGGTGTCTTGAGAGAGACGCAAGATGTTAGAGGTTACCCTTCATGCAAGAGACCAGTATCTCACCCGGCGGCCCGCTCTGCAACCTCGACCGCCACGGTCCAGTCGGCGTAGTCGGGGTTCTCGCCCCGGGCGGCCTTGAAGTACAACTCCTGCAGGCGGCTCGCTATCGGGCCCATCTCTCCCACGCCTACTTTGCGGTCGTCTATCTCCGTCACGGGGGCTATCTGAAAGCCGGTGCCGGTCAGAAAGACCTCGTCGGCGGCATAGAGTTCAGTGCGGCCCACCTCACGCCTCTCGGTCCGTATCCCCAGCTCCTTCTCGGCCAGCTCCATCACCACGTCACGGGTTATGCCTTCGAGGATGTCCGCGGTGGCCGGCGGCGTTATGAGCCCGCCCCTCCGCACGAGGAAGATGTTGGCCGCACTCGCCTCGGAGACAAAGCCCGCCTGGGTAAGAAAGATCGCGTCGTCGTACCCGGCCCGGTGCGCAGCGTCCACCGCGAGCGCCGTGTTGACGTACGAGCCGGTACACTTGGCGCGTGCCGGGATGGCATTGTCCGCCGTCCTCCGCCAAGACGAGACGGCGCACCGCAAGCCCGTTAGCTCCACGTAGTTGCCCATCGGGACCGTGAAGATAGAGAGCTCCGAACCACCCCTGAGATTAACCCCGACCGACTCGATTGACTTGTATGCGATCGGCCGGATGTACGTGTCCTCCTGCGGCGCGTTGCGCTTGAGGATCTCCAGGGTTATGTCGCACAGCTCGTCCACCGTATGCGGCAGCTCGAGGTGCAGCATGCGGCACGACTTCTCGAACCTCTCGTAGTGCTCCCGGAGCTTGAGGACTTGGAGAGTACCCTTCGACTCGTTCCAGTAAGCCCGGATGCCTTCAAAGACCCCCGTGCCGTAGTTGAGGCCGTGCGTTGCGGGGGAGAGCCTAACGTCGCCCAGCTTGACGTACTCCCCGCCGTGGTGGGCCCACTCCGCGTCTAAAGCGGCGAACGCCTTGCGGCTCACTACGCCTCACCCCCCGACGGGCTCCCAGCGGGCGTCTCTACGCCCTCGGCGGCCAGAGCCCTGAGCTCCGCCCCGACCTTCTCGACCCGCAGCTCAGCCTCCCGGCGACGCATCGCGAGGAAGCTCGCTCCTCCGGCCTGGTTCTCCAGGACCCAATCGCGGGCGAACTTGCCGCTCTGGATGTCCGCCAGGATGCCGCGCATCCTCTCTTTCGCGCCCTCGTCTATGACCTTTGGTCCCGCGGTGTAGTCCCCGTACTCGGCGGTGTTGGAGATCGAGTACCGCATCCCCGCGAGCCCGCCTTCGTAGATCAGGTCCACGATCAGCTTCAGCTCGTTGACGCACTCGTAGTATGCGAGCTCCGGCTGGTAGCCCGCCTCGACGAGCGTCTCGAACCCGGCCTTCAGCAGCGCGGTGAGACCGCCGCACAGAACGGCCTGCTCCCCGAAGAGGTCCGTCTCGGTCTCCTCGGCGAAGGTGGTCTCGATAATGCCGGCCCTGCCGCTACCGATGCCGCGAGCGTACGAGAGGATCACGTCCCGCGCCTCGCCCGAGGCGTCGTTCTGGACCGCGAAGAGCGCTGGCATCCCCTTGCCCTCGACATACAGGCGCCGCAGCACGTGCCCCGGACCTTTGGGCGCCACGAGCCCGAGGTCCACGTGTGGCGGCACGATTATCTGGTTGAAGTGGATGTTGAAGCCGTGGGCGAAGAGCAGCAGCATCCCCTCCGACAGGTTCGGCTCGACCTCGCTCCGGTACACCGCCGTCTGCTTCTCGTCCGGCAGGAGCATCATCACCACGTCCGCCCACCGCACCGCCTCGGCGGTGCTCATGACC
>JADDPM010000075.1 GCA_016781885.1 Rubrobacter sp. | reverse complement strand
TGTGGGCTTGAACCTGACAACACACATCTAGGATACGAGTGATACCGGTAACTCGTCAATAGACTACGTCGCCGGCGTCCATCCAACTCCCCAACCAGAGGTCTTCCGAACCCAGCGACCGTGAGCGCGAGATTCTCGACCTCATCGCCCAGGGACACAAGAATCCCGATGAAATCGCCACGTCTCTACCTTAGCCGCAAAACGGTTCGAAACCACGTCTCGAACATCCTCCACAAGCTTCAGGTCGTCGCCCGGACAGAAGCCATTATCCGCGCCCGCGAAGCTAGATTGGGACAGGACAGGTGAGAGAGAACCGAGTGCCGTTCGAAATAGTAACCCTGAAAGGAAGACCAGATCTCAAAGAACAAGCAGATCTCCTGGCCGGGAAAGCGTGGCCTCCTTTTATGCTCCACGTGGACACGCCTTACTGGAGCTCCCTCTTCGACGCCTTCGCTGATTTCCAGATCCTGTTTTGCGATCCCGCCGGCGCCCTCATCGCGCTCGGACACACCATCCCCTTCAGCTGGGCCGGCACCATAGAGGACCTTTCACTCACTATCAACGAGGTTATGGAGCGAGCAGTAGACGTGTACCACAACCGTCGCGCGCCTACATCCCTCTCAGCCCTGGCCGCCCTCGTCTCGCCAGAGCGCCAGAGGCAGGGACTCAGCTCGGAGATCCTGAGAGCCATGTGTTCCCTCGCCGCCGGACACGGTATGTGTTCCCTCGTCGCGCCCGTCCGCCCCACCCTGAAAAACCTCTACCCGCTCACCCCAATCGAACGGTACGCGCGCTGGAAGCGGGACGATGGCGCGCCTTTCGACCCCTGACTCCGCGTTCACTGGAGGCTGGGAGCAGAGTTCCTGAAGGTCGCGCCAGCGGCAACGGTAATCACGGAACGGTGGCGCAGTGGGAAGAATGCACCGGCATGAGCTTCCCAGAGAGCGGCGAGTACCTCGTCCCCGGCGCTCTACAGCCCGTCACGATAGACTGGGAGCGCGACGTCGGACTCTATAAAGACCCGAACGTCTGGATGCGGCACCGCACCACAGAAGGAGAAACCATAGAGTAGCCTGCCACCGGCTTGCTCTCAGCTCCGCAAGTAGAGCGCGGGCTTCTCTCGTTCCGCCCTGGCGTTAACTCTCTCGATGTCGCCGACCATGGCGCGGTCGAGGGTCGAGACATCCGGCCAGTTGGCCTCGACCATATTGCCCGCCGGGTCGCGCAAGTAGAGCTGGACCGCCCCGTCCGGCAACTCGTAGACGTTGGAGAAGTATCCTGAGCTCTCGATAACATCAAGCTCTCCGGCCTTCTCGTACACCGCCTCGAAGTCGTCCACGTCGAGAACGAAGTGGTGAGCCGAAGGTGCGGGCTCCTCGCCCTGGAAGAGGTGGAGCTGCAGGTCGCCTACGCGTATCCGTCGTGCCGGGAAGGGGAAATCGGGCGCGGGGATCTCCTCCATCCCGAAAAGCTCCTTATAGAAGCGCGCCGACTCGTCGAGGTCGTGAGCGTGGACGCTTGCGTGGGTAAAACCTGCGGCTCTCATTCCTCTCACTCCTTTCCCGGACAACGTCGTTCGTGGTCTGTCGCTCTCACGCTCCGCTGCCGACCTTTCCCAGCAGGCGGGCGACCTGGAAGGGGTCTGAAAAGACCACGGGCGCGGCGTAGAGCTCCATCGCGCCGATATCCGAGGTTCGGTTCGCGGGGTCTCCCCTATCCACCACCCGGACCACGACCGGAAACCGCGACCAGTCTTCGCCGGTCGGCGCAAGTGGCGGCATGTAGAAGGCCACGTTGAAGGACGAGACGCCAAGGTCGCGTGTGTAGCGCAAGAGAACGCCGGCGAGCATGCGGCGCAGCGGCTCGCCGAGATCCGGGCCGAGGAGCACGACCTCTTTCTCCTTTATCGGCGTGAGGCTGACGAAGCCGCGGATGCCAGGCGGGCTCTCCTGAGGTGGTTGGATCCCGAGCCCCAGAGCCTCGCATACCCGGTAGAGATCCGAGAAGTAGTCCGAGCCGTGCTCGGCGGCGTAGGCAACGGCCGCCCGGCGGAGGCCCTCGACCTTCGGGTAGTGAGCGCCGCGGGCGGCGGTGACCTGCGCGTGGCCGTGGATCATGGAGCTCCCCGCCCGCCAGAGACAGTTCCACATCAGGAACGGGTACCTCGCCTCTGGGTCGGCCTCCCGGGCCTTACGGAGCCATTCGTGGGCGGTTGATACATAGTCGTCCACCTTCTCCGCGGTGAAATCGAGGGGATCGTGATCGTCGAAGACGATGAGGCCGTGGAAGCCGTCGTACTTGGCGACGTTGGAGGCGGTTACGCAGTGTTTACCCCGGACGCGCCCGAAGACGTCTTCGGGCGTCCCCTCCTCGGGGCGACAGAACGCGTCTCCCTTCACAGCTTCGATCTCTTCTTTGAGGTTCGAGACGCCCCCGCCAGCATCGAAGGGGCGCGAAGCGCGTAGCTCATTGAACAGCGTCCCCTCCAGGGTCACGCGGTCGGTGACCCGGATGATCCTCTGCTCTCGCACGGCCTCCACGGAGCCGAAGGTCTTCTCCACCCAGCCGCGCATCCCCTCCGGGACCTTCATGCGGCCCGTCGCGGGGATGACCTCGAAGAGACGACTCGCTAACTCCCGTTGCTCTGGCGGTAGCCCTTCTATGAGAACGTCGAGGTCGGTTATCCGCTTCTCCGGCCGGCTCAACAGCACTCTTCCGGGCGCTGGTTGCAGTAGGGCTCGTCGCCGGGGAGCTTGCCGCGGTTGGCGGCGACGAGGTTGTAGACGCGCTCCTGGAAGGAGCCTATCACCGGCAACTCGTAGAAAGAGAGCGGGAGCCTGACGCCGAGTGCTACCGCGAGCGAGGCGTTGATCGCACCCGCCCCCCGCCAGCGGCGCCTGCCGGAGACCTCTCCGGACTCGACGGCCCAGGCGGCCTTCTCGCACTGCTCCACGGTCAGACCTGCCGAGGCGGGGATGCCGGGCTTCTGGTAAGGAACCACCATCACGCGGCGGTTACGGTCGAGCGCCCTGATCCAGCGCGCCGACCGCGTGCAGAACCCTCACGCCCCATCGAACACCAGCATCAACTCCTCAGGCAAACGCCCCAACTGCTCCTCCTCAACGTCTCGCCGGCGCCTCCAGCCTTAAGGCCTCGGCACGTGCAAAGCGCGGGACGTCGTGCTCCTCCAAGCCCCACAGCCCCCGGTAAAGTTTCAACACCAACCGCTTGCAGTCCTCCGGAAGGTCCGCGAAGGGGATCTCGCACCCCATCCGCTCGTAGGGTGGTCGTCCGCGCCGCATGGCGCTCCCCCCGGGCGCGAGCGGCTCCTCACTCATCGACAGATAAGGATACTCACCAGGTCTCTTCAAAGTCAGGAGGCCGGTGAACACCGCAGTGTAACGTTCGGCGGTCACGCCGCCGTCATCGTAGGTTCATACATAGCTGGGGAGGCCGTTCGGCAGGAGGCGTTCGCGTCTGTCTTTAAAGTTCATGTCCATATTGTACGCGGATTAGAAAACGAGAAAGAGGGGCCGGAAGACCCGACCCCTCCAAGAACTAACAGCTGGTCGCTGGAACTACTTGAATAGTGGCCCCTTCTCGTCGACGATCTCCGTGCGCGGATCGTCGTCGGTGTCGTTATTTTCGGCGAACTGCGACTCCTCGGTCGAACCGGTGAGCGCCGTGGTGGAGGCCATGCCGCCCGCGACGACCTGGGCGACCTCGTCGAAGTAGCCGGCGCCGACCTCGCGCTGATGCTTGGTCGCGGTGTAGCCGTACTCCTCGTTGGAGAACTCGCGCTGCTGGAGCTCGGAGTAGGCGGCCATGCCGCGGTTCTTGTAGTCGTGGGCGAGCTCGAACATCGAGTTGTTCAAAGCGTGGAAGCCCGCCAGCGTGATGAACTGGAACTTGTAGCCCATCTCCCCGAGCTGCTCCTGGAAGGTGGCGATGTCCTCGTCGGAGAGGTTCTTCTTCCAGTTGAAGCTGGGCGAGCAGTTGTACGCGAGCAGCTTGCCCGGGAACTTCTCGTGGATCGCCTCGGCGAACCGCCTCGCCTGCTCGATGTCCGGCTTGGAGGTCTCGCACCACACCACGTCCGCGTACGGAGCGTAGGCTAGCCCGCGGGCAATAGCCTGATCCAGGCCGGCCCTCGTCCTGTAGAAGCCCTCCATAGTCCGCTCCCCGGTGAGGAACTCGGCGTCGCTCGGGTCGATGTCGCTCGTGATGAGGTCCGCGCCATCAGCGTCGGTCCGGGCCACGATGACCGTCGGAACGCCCATCACATCGGCGGCGAGCCTCGCGGAAATAAGGTTCCTTATGGCCTGCGCGGTCGGCAGGAGGACCTTGCCGCCCATGTGGCCGCACTTCTTCTCTGATGCGAGCTGGTCCTCAAAGTGAACGCCCGCCGCCCCGGCCTCGATCATAGACTTCATGAGCTCGAAGACGTTCAAAGCGCCGCCGAAGCCGGCCTCGGCGTCGGCGACTATCGGGGCGAACCAGTGGATGCCGTTCCTGCCCTCGACGTGGTGGATCTGGTCGGCACGCTGCAACGTCTGGTTGATCCTCTTGACCACATGCGGCACCGAGTTGGACGGGTAGAGGCTCTGGTCCGGGTACATCTGCCCCGCGAGGTTGGCGTCACCCGCGACCTGCCAGCCGGAGAGGTAGATGGCCTCCAGCCCCGCCTTGACCTGCTGCATCGCCTGGTTGCCCGTCAGGGCCCCCAGAGCCCGCACGTACGGACGCTCGTGCATCAGCTCCCACAACCGCTCGGCGCCCATCCGGGCGAGCGTCTGCTCGACAACGACCGAGCCCCGCAACCGCGCCACGTCCTCGGCGCTGAACGGGCGCTCGATCCCCTCGAAACGGGGAGAGTTAAAGTACTCCTCTATCTGACTGGCCTGATTGCCATTAAGCATTAATCCTTCTCCTTCTATACGACTGAATCTCTACTCTTATCCTATGTGCAAGTCAAACATACATGTAGCTTGCACACAACCATTGTGTAGACCTTTTCGGGCCGTGTCAAATGGTAGTTGCACGCGCCGTCCCGGGATTCCGGAGACGCGGGACCGCAGGCGGGCGGTGGGCGGACTGCTCCGCAGCAAGTCGGGTAGGCGGGAAGGGTTGGGATCTCTCTGCTCCTTCTAGTCCAGGTACTCGTAGCCGGGGAGGGTCAGGAACTCGACGAAGTCATCGTCGGTGGAGATGCGATCGAAGAGCTCAGCGGCCTTGCCGAACTCGTCCCTCTCGTAGCGCTCCTCGCCGACCAGCTCTTTGATCTTTTCGAGCTCCTCGGCGAGGGTCTGGCGGAACAGCTCGACCGTCACCTCGGTGCCGTCGTCGAGGACGCCCTGATCGTGATGGATCCACTGCCACACCTGGGACCGCGAGATCTCCGCCGTCGCCGTGTCCTCCATCAGCCCGAAGATCGGCACCGCTCCACGTCCCGCGAGCCACGCGGCGAGGTACTGAACCCCGACGTTGACGTTGCTCCTGAAACCGGCCTCGGTAATGTCGCCCTCGGGCTTCTCCAGGAGGTCGGCGGCGGTCGGGTTCACGTCGTCGCGCTGCTTGTCGATCTGGTTCGCCTGCGGCATCACCGCGTCGAAGACCTCCTGGGCCAAAGGCACCATCCCCGGGTGGGCAACCCAGGTACCGTCATGCCCGTCGTTCGCCTCGCGCTCTTTGTCGGCCCGGACCTTGTTGTAGGCCGCCTCGTTCTCCTCAGGGTCCTTACTCGGGATCTGGGCCGCCATCCCGCCGATAGCGTGCGCTCCGTGCTGGTGGCAGGTCTTGATCGCGAGCAGCGAGTAAGCCCGCATGAACGGGACGGTCATCGTTACCTGCGCCCGGTCGGGGAGAAGGAGGTCTTTGTTGCGGAACTTCTTGATGTAGCTGAAGATGTAGTCCCACCGGCCGCAGTTCAGGCCCGCCGAGTGCTCCCGCAGCTCGTAGAGGATCTCGTGCATCTCGAACGTCGCCAGGATCGTCTCTATAAGAACGGTCGCCTTGATGGTCCCCTGCGGTACCCCGAGCTCATCCTGCGCCATGACGAAGACGTCGTTCCACAGGCGAGCCTCCAGGTGGCTCTCCATCTTCGGCAGGTAGAAGTACGGGCCGGAGCCCTGGTCCACGAGGTTTCGCACGTTGTGGAAGAAGTACAGGCCGAAGTCGAAGATGCCCGCCGGGACCTGCTTGCCGTCCACGAGCATATGCTTCTCGAAGAGGTGCCAGCCACGCGGGCGCGCGATCAGGACGGCCAAATCCTCGTTTAGCTCGTAGACCTTGCCGGAGTTGGGGTCCTCGTAAGTGATCGTCCGGTTTACGGCGTCGCGCAGGTTTAGCTGGCTCTCCAGCATGTTGTGCCACGTCGGGCAGTTTGCGTCCTCTAAGTCCGCCATCCAGGTAGCGGTGCCCGAGTTGAGCGCGTTGATAGTCATCTTCCGGTCGGGAGGACCCGTCAGTTCGACGCGCCTGTCCTGAAGGTCGTCCGGGATCGGGGCTATCTTCCAGTCTCCCTCACGGATCTCCTCCGTCTCCGGCAAAAAGTCGGGCATCTCCCCGGCGTCTATGCGCTCCTGGCGCTCGGCTCGCCTCTGGAGGATCTCCTCGACACGCCCGCCGAACTCTCGCGACAGCTTCGCCACGAAACCGACCGCCTCAGGCGTCATTATCTCCGCGAACTCGTCCGGGACCGGGGCCGTAAGCTCGACGCCCTCTCCATACCGCTGCTGCGTCCTGCCCATCTCCTAGCGCTACCTCTCTCTAGCTACCACGACTCAAAATCCCGGTCACTTTAGCAAGTCGCGATTCGCCCCGCCGAGAGGCTAAGCAGCCGCGAACTCCTTCTTGCGGGCTATCTCCCGGACCGGCCGCACGTAGACGATGCAACAACTCGGATGGCACTTCCACCGGTAGAGCACCTCGCACTCCCAGACGCCGTCGAGCATAACCCTCTGCCCGATCCTCGGGACCTCCTCCTCATACCTGCGGTCCAAAACCTCTTCGGTCTCCGGGTCTCTGTATTGCACCGGTATCATCCGTGCCTCCTTCCGTTCATCGACTCCGACGTTGCACGAAGGGTAACAACCCCCTTGTCATCAGTCCAATTGTTTGCTTGAATCAGCATCATAAACGAAATCTATATCGGAGGGCGATGGTGCTTCTGCGACAGATGGAGTGCTTCCTGGCTGTAGCGCGGTTGGGGAACGTGAGTCGGGCGGCGGAGGAGATGTATCTGACGCAGCCGACGCTGACGGCGCGGATAAAGGCTCTGGAGGAGGAGCTTGGGGACCAACTCTTCGTGCGGACTAGCCGGGGGATGCGTCTCGCGGAGGCGGGCAAGGAGTTCTTGCCTTATGCGGAGCGGTGCGTGGGTAGCGTCGAGGAGGGGAGGCAGCGTCTCAGGGAGCTCCGGGGCGCCTCCGGGGGGCGGTTGTCGTTGGGGACGTCGCCGGGGGTAAGTACGTACGCGCTGCCGGCTATTCTGGAGAGGTTCACGGTGGCGCACCCGGGGGTCTCGGTCTCGGTGCGGACGGGACATTCGGAGGACATATTGGAGATGGTGTTAAAGGAGGACGTGCAGCTCGGGCTCGCGCGGGCGATGGACCACCCGGAGGTCGAGAGCATGCCGCTGTATGAGGATGAGCTCGTGCTGGTCGTCGATCCGCAACATCGGTTCACGGAGAAGGGGTCGGCGGAGATCTCCGAGGTCGCCCGAGAGCACCTGA
Organism: Rubrobacter sp.; assembly: GCA_016781885.1. Lineage (GTDB taxonomy): Bacteria > Actinomycetota > Rubrobacteria > Rubrobacterales > Rubrobacteraceae > Rubrobacter_F. The sequence continues at coordinate 2,808 of JADDPM010000075.1, read as the reverse complement.
TCCTCTTCGACCACGCCTCTAGCTACTACGAGCTTACCCAGTCACTCTTCCGGAGCGCCGGCATCCGGGAGTACAGCGCCATAGAGCTTGACAACATAGAAGCCGCGAAGAGGATGGTCGAGCACCGCCTCGGGGTAGCCTTTCTCCCCCGCACGGCGGTAGTAAGGAGCGTGGCGGCGGGCCACCTCTCCCTTATAGAGGTGGAGAACAGCCCCGAGGTGCAGCGCCCGATAGTCGCCCTCCGCCGCCGTGATATACCCCTCACCGGTACCGTCCGAGCGTTCCTGGAGGTCGCTAGCAGCATGGGCGAGACCCGCAACCGCGCCCAGCTCTCCCCCACTCTAGCCGCCGAGTTCGAGAACCTCCAGCTCATAGACCTGTTTACGTAGCAGATCCCCGGGCAGGACTCTACAAGCCTCTCGTTCCCTCGCCCCTCATGCCGCCCTTCTATGAGTATAATTAGAAGCTTATTGCGTCCGCTGAGCTGACGTAGTAGTGTGCGAAGCTCCCGAGGAAAGGTAGCACGTTGTCGGAGTTCTTTAGTCTGGAATTGCTCGGCGCGTTCGTCGGGGTCCTCCTCATAGACCTCGTCCTCTCCGGGGACAACGCGGTCGTGATCGCGTTGGCGGTGCGTAACCTGGAAGGCAACGTGCGCCGGCGGGCCATACAGTTGGGTGTGGCGGCGGCCATCGGGCTGCGGATCATCTTCGCCTTCATCGTCTCTTATCTCGTGCAACTGCCGCTTCTCCAGATAATCGGTGGGCTGCTGCTTCTCTATATCTCCTGGCAACTGGTCCAGCAGGAAGACGATGAGGCAAACGTCGAGTCCGGGTCGGGGCTGTGGCAATCCATCCGGATCATCGCCATCGCCGACGCGGTCATGTCGCTCGACAACGTGATCGCGCTGGTCGCCATCTCGAGAAACCCGGAAGGCGACCCGCGGGTATGGCTGGTGGCATTAGGCATCGCGCTGACGATACCCATAATCCTCTATGGTGCCACCATCTTGAGTAACCTGATGAACCGCTTCCCCATCATCGTCTACGCCGGCGCCGCCCTCCTGGTCTACGTAGCCGTGGACTTGATGTTCTCCGACAAGCTTGGAGCGGCGCAGGCCATCGCGGAGGCGACGGAAGGCTTCCACAAGATCATAGCAATCGCTGCCGCCGCGATCTTTACGGCAATCGCCTACTTCTTCGCCAACCGTAGAGGCACGAAATCCACTTAGGTGAAGACCGCCGCGAACGGGAGGGCACACGCCTCTCGTTACGCGGGCGGCAGCAATGAGATAGTGGTTACCATACCGATCCGCCACACCTTCAAGTTCCTCTCTCTAAACCTTGCGCGCTATCGCCGTAACGGGCGACACCAGAAACGCCACAGGCGTTCGTCTCGCCTCGAACGTCCGGCCGTGGAGCTAGCGTAACGGACCCCCAAGCAACACTTCTCCGACAGGCCGAGGGCTATGCGGAGTACCGGCCCGGCTATCCAAGGGCCGTTTTGGACCTTCTCAAGCTACAGCTGTAAAGATTGCGGCGACGAGGGCGAGGAGACCCCCGATCACCCCCGGTCAACGCTCCCCACCCGTCTTCTACATTCCTCCACGAACCTTTGTTTCGCCCGGAACCATTTCGGTCCCGCCGGGGTTGCAAATCTGTCCGTCGCAAGTCGTATACTTAGCGGGGAGAGCGAGACGAAGCTTACGGGGTGATAAGGATGGATCGAAAGAGAATCATCGTCATGGAGGGCGACCAGACGGGGCAGGAGCTCCTGGAGGAGGCGCTGCGCGTCCTGGACCCGTCGGTTACGGGGATTGATCTGGAGTTCAAGAGGTACGACCTGTCGCTGGAAAACAGGCGAGCCACCGAGAACAGTGTCGTACACGAGGCGGCGGCGGCGATGAAGGAGTCCGGGTACGGGATCAAGGCCGCGACCGTCACCCCTGAGAAGTCGGGAGACGTGGGCTCCCCGAACGCCATTTTGCGCCGTGGGATCGACGGTACGGTGATCCTCCGGACGGGAAGGCGCATCCCGGGGGTTAACCCGCTACCGGGCATCCACGCTCCCATCTCCGTCGTCCGCATGGCCGTCGACGACGCGTACGGGGCAGAAGAGTGGCGCAAGAGCGAAGGGGACGACGAGATCGCCTACCGGACCGAGAAGATATCGCGTCGAGTATGTCGAGGCGTCGCCGAATTCGCCTTCATCCAGGCCCGGAAGATGCGGGCGGAAGTCTTCGGCGGGCCGAAGTACACGGTCTCCCCCGTCTACGAAGGCATGCTCAAAGAAGAGATGGATCGAGTAGCGGCGAACAATAAGGATGTACGCTACAACCCCCAACTCATAGACGCTACCTTCGCCCTGCTCCTGACCACGCACGGGGAGCCGATGGTCATCCCTACCCTCAACCGCGATGGCGACCTCATGTCCGACATGGTGCTCCAGATGTTCGGCTCTATCGCCGGGGCCGAGTCGCTCTTGATCCAGCTGAGCGACGAGTACGAGCCATGCACGGTCATGGCCGAGGCCCCGCACGGCACAGCCCCGAGCCTCTTCGGGAAGAACATAGCGAACCCGATGGCGATGATCCTCGCGTGCGCGGGGCTCCTTACCTTCTTCCACGACGAGAAGGCCGAACTCGCCTCCCGAGCAATCTACGAGTCGACGTTCGAGTCGGTGCTGGAGGGGAACCGGACCCTGGACCTAGGAGGACACACTGGAACTCACGAGTTTACCAACGAGGTGATCCGTCACGTCAAGACGAAGCTAGAGGTCTGGAGCGCGCTTGCCTAGATGTGTGTTGTCAGG
>JADDPM010000190.1 GCA_016781885.1 Rubrobacter sp. | reverse complement strand
GTCCGGGAGCGCCTCCCGCAGCGCTTCCCCAACCCTCTTCTCGTGTTCCGGGCGCATGAACGCGAAGAGCAGGCACACCGCGACCGCCTCGACCTCCGCCTCCCGGATGGCGGAGACCGCTCTCTCCAGGCTCTCCTCGTCGAGAGGAGAGATCTCGCCCTCCGGTCCCACCCTCTCTCTCACGGTGAAGCGCAGCTCGCGGGGGACCAGGGGCGGCGGGCGGTCCTGGGTCAGGTCGTAGAGCGAGGGTCGGTTCTGGCGTGCGATCTCCAGGACGTCCCGAAAGCCCTCTGTCGTCACGAGCGCCATCCGGGCGCCGCGGCGTTCGAGCAGCGCGTTGGTCGCCACCGTCATCCCATGGGCGAGGGCGAGGATCGAACCCGTCTCCACTCCCGAGGCGCCTAGGGCGCTCATCACGCCTTGAGACTGGTCCCGTGGCGTAGAGGGGACCTTCGCTGTTAGGATGTCGCCTCCGCCGAGCGCCACCAAGTCAGTAAACGTGCCGCCCACGTCCACCCCGAGTCGTGTGTCGCTCATGTAGAAACTACCTCCCCGCCCATGTTTATAACACTCCGAAGGCCTGCAAGATCCGGAATATCCCTAATCCGGAAACGATCACGACCACCACGGTGCCCAGAATGTTCACGACAACCCCGTTCTTGTACTCGCCCAGCAGATCGCTTCGATTCGCTACCACCAGGAGGAACACGGCGATGATCGGGAGCAGGAAACCGTTGGCGGCCTGAGCGAAGACGATCGCGGCCACCGGGTTCGTTCCGAGGAACGCAAGGACGGTTCCGACGGCGAGAACGATGAACCACACCGCCCGGAACCTCCAGCCCGCGAGGTTCCTCTCCCATCCTATGGCACCTGAGGTTGCATAGGCCGCCGCCAGGGGAGCCGTAATGGCGCTCGTCAGGCCCGCCGAGAGGAGACCGGTGGCGAAGAAGTACTTGGCCGCCGGTCCCAGCGTCGGCTCCAGCTGCTCGGCCATCGTGGCGGCGCTCCCTATCTCGGTGCCGGTGCCGAAGAACGCCGCCGCCGCCGTTGACATGATAGCCAAAGTGATGAGTCCCCCGAGAACGATCGATAGCGTAGTGTCCAGCCGGGACTCCGCAAGTGCCTGGCGGGTCGGCACGGACTCGGGCCAATGCTCCTGGACAGAGCTTGCGTGCAGGAACAGATTGTAAGGAACCACCGTGGTCCCGATGAGCGCGATGACCGTGATGAGCGCCCCCTCCGGTATGCGCGGTACGAACGCGCCCGCCAGTATCTCGCTTACGTTTGGGCGCACGATGATCGCCGTCACGAAGAACACGATGGCCATTACGATCACGAGCGCCACCAGTACCCGCTCCACGACCTTGTATTTGCCGCTGGCAAGCAGAGCGAACGCTACAATCCCGACAACCAGCGCCCACACCTGCGGGGAGATGCCGGTGAGGGCTTCGAGCCCTATAGCCGCGCCGGTTATGTTCCCCGTTTGGAAGGCGGCGTTCCCGAACGCTATGGCCGCCACGACCAGGATCACGGCTAAGATGCTGAAGATTGGGCTCCTGAACGTTGTCCGGAGCGCCTCCCCAAGTCCCTCCCGGCTTACCACTCCGAGTCGGGCGGACATCTCCTGCAACACTATCGTGGCGATGATGGAGAATATCAACGCCCACAGGAGGGCGAACCCGAAGCCAGCCCCCACCACGCTCGCCGTCGTTACGGTCCCCGGTCCGATGAAAGCCGCGGTCACCAGAAGTCCCGGCCCCAGGGCCCTGCTCCACTTAATCATGCCTCTCTATCCTTCCCCCAGGCGCCCCGCTATTCGGCAGATCTGGAACCTTATGTTGCAAGGTGACATCCGTCGCAGCTTCTGTAAATGCTGACGGATAAACTTCTTCCGCTCCGTAGATAGCTTCAGACCTCAAACTCCCCGTCCACGCGGTCGGTTATGAACATGTGTCCGGGGCTGTGCGTAATCATGAGCGACGGAGCCACCTTCATCGCTACCGCCTGCGGCGTGACCCCGCAGCCCCAGAAGACGGGTATCTGATCCTCCCCGATCTCGATGGGGTCGCCGAATTCCGGTTTCCCGAGATCCCTCACCCCGAGCGTTTCTGGGTCTCCGACGTGCACCGGCGCCCCATGCATCATCGGATACCGGCCGGAGATCGCCACCGCCAGGGGTATCTCGTCCGCCCGGTAGGGTCGCATACTGACGACCATGGGGCCGGCGAAAGGTCCCGAGGGGGCGCACTCCCGGCCTGTGACGTACATCGGAACGTTCCGTTCCTGGTCCAGGTGGGCGAGGTACAGCCCCGCGTCGAGCAACGCCCTCTCGAAGGTGAAGCTGCAACCGAGCAAGAACGACACCAGATCTTCGCGCCAGTATGACCGTACGTCCGTGGGCTCGTCGGTGAATTTACCGTTCTCGTAGACCCGGTACTTCGGGACGTCCGTCCGCAGATCCGCCTCGGGGGCCATCGAGAGAGGAACGGGAGAGCCCACGTCCGTGACCTCCAGTATCGGGCAGGGCTTCGGGTTGCGCACGCAGAACTTCAGGAAGTCGAACGCGTAGTCCTCCGGCAGGATCACGAGGTTGGTCTGCACGTACCCTCGCGCGAGGCCGCCGGTCGGTCCGTCGTGCTCACCGCTACGTATGCGTGCCCTCACTTCCTCGAGCCCTGAATCGTGGTAGCGTAGCCGCTGTTTCACCGCATCCTCTCCTTTGACGCTTCTACCCCTACCCGCTCTCGTATCGATAATAACTTGTGCTGTTGCAGGTAGTCAAGCGACAAACTCAACATGCCAGTTAACGGGCTAGATCGTCGGAACGAACGGCGTTTGAAGGAGGAAGCGCTGGAGCGTAGGCGCTCGTACAGTTTCGCGCAGTATTGTAGCCGAGCCTTCGACCGTATATTTCTCGAGAGTCCTGCCTCTTAGCTCCACCCTGGGTCCACGACCTCGTCCGTGTGTTGGCCGAGGGTCGGCGGGGGACGCCGGATCGGCAACCGCTCCCCGTCAATGAGTACAGGTGAGGCGAGAAGCTGTAGCGTCCCTGCAGCGGGGTGTTCTACGTCTCGCAACATACCCGAGTTGAGTACGTGCTCGTCCGAGAAGACGTCCGCGAGCGTGTTGACCGGCCCGCACGGCACTCCGGCCTCGCGTATCTCCTCGACCCACTCGTCCGCCGTCTTCTTGCGGAACTCCTCTTGCAGGATGGCCACCAACTCCTCGCGGTTCGCGACCCGAGCCGGATTCGTGGCGAACCGTTCGTCCCCGGCGAGCTCCGGGCGGTCGATGGCCTTACATAGGTTGGCGAACTGGGAGTCG
>JADDPM010000012.1 GCA_016781885.1 Rubrobacter sp. | reverse complement strand
GGAGGGATCGTCCGGACAGCCTCCCCGGCGGCCCGCTCGAACTCGCTACCGGTCAGCGTCCCCAGCAACGCGTTATCTGGGAGCGGGGGAAGGGCCAGCGGCGGCACCCGGTCCGGGTCCGTATCTATGAGGGCCTGCTCCCGTCGGTTCCACTCGGCGAGGAGATCGTGGGAAGGGGCGCAGCCGATGAGCCCGGGGTGCTTGATCCCCACGAACTGCACGTCGGGGATGTGGCGACTGGAGGCGTACAACCCGCGGAGGTCCCAGATCGCCTTGTGGGCGTCGGGGTAGTAGTCCGTGAGAAAGCCGCCGCCGTTCTGCTTGGAGAAGATGCCGGTGTAGCCCCACTGCTCCCCCGGCCCGCTCGGCGGCCCCACATCGAGGATGTCCACGACCAAGAGGTCGCCCGGCTCCGCGCCGTTGATGTGGATAGGGCCGCTGAGGACGTGGCAGGGCGTGAGGTCCATGTCGCGGATGTCATCCGCCGAGTCGTCGTTCCTAACCTGATTGTTGGTCCAGTCCAGGCACTCCATGCGGAAGTCCGTCCCCGGATCCGTCGAAGCCGCCGCCGGGATGTCCGGGTGCCAGCGGTTGTGTCCGGGCACCTCCTGCTCTTGCATAGGTTTGTTCACGTCTATCTTGAATAGGCTTTCGGCCATCGGCTCCTCCTATCGTCCCCGTAGCGCCTCCCTTTCACGAGAGCACGCGAAATACCTTGCTTCTACCGGCTGCTAATCCTGCCTATCCTCCCTTCCCTTAAGGTGCTTCCCCTGGAGCACCTGTAGCAAGTAAAGTTACAGAAGGTCAGAGCCCGGGTCAAGACAGATTGCGTGATCGTGGTCAAAATATAGTAAGGCCGCGATCGGCGTGAAGGTTGTGGTTGTGGTTAAATCGTGCCGCGCGGTATTCGGGGACGTGCATCGCAGTAGGGAGAGGAGATATGAGATGCCGATCTACGACTTTGTCTGCGGGGATTGCGGGCCATTCGAGCAGCGACGTTCGGCTGCCGAGTCGGGCGCCCCAGCGGCGTGCCCCTCTTGTGGAAGGGAGGCGAGGCGGGTCTATTCGATGCCTAACACCAGGAGGATGCCCACCGCTCTCTCCGGCGCCATGAATCGTGCCGAGAAGAGCGCCCACGAGCCCGAGGTGATCCAGCGGCCGGCGGGAGGAGGCGCGTCATCCGGCAAAAAGCACCAGCACAGCCACGGCAGGCCCTGGGCCCTAGGTCACTGAAGCCTCCCCAAGAGGAGGGGCGGTACAGGTGGATCGTCGTCTTCGCTCTCGCGGCGATAGCCAACGTTAGCTACGGTACGATCTTCTACGCTTTTAGCGTCCTGCTCGCCGAGGATGCCGCTTCGGAGGAGTTCAGCCGGGCTCTTCTAAGCGGTGCTCTAGGGCTCGGGGTGGTCGTCTCGGGCACCCTGGCCCCCGTAGTCGGGACCCTTTGCGACGTCGCGGGCTCGCGGTGGGTCTTCTTTACGGGAGCGGTGATCGGGTCGGCGGGGCTCGCGGCCTTCTCGAAGGCGACCTCGGGGTGGCAGGTTCTCGCGGTGTGGGCCCTGCTCATCGGCCCGGCAATGGCCTGCACCTTCTACGAACCCGCCTACGTGACCATAGACCAGTGGTTTGCAGGAAGGAGCACCGGGACGGCGATAGGTGTCCTCACCCTTCTGGCGGGGCTCTCGGCCCCGATCTTTATTCCGCTCACCCAGAGTCTGGTCGAGAACATTGGCTGGCGGAACACCACGCTAGTCCTGGCGGCGGCGCTGCTCGGGGCCGTTGGAACCCTCGCGCTCGTTCTCCTGCGAGACCGTCCGCGGGAGGAGGCGCGGCGGGAAGGGCTCGACCTGAGGAGGACCTATGGAGCGCTCGCCACCAGCCTCCGGCACGCGAACCGTGTCTTCTGGCTCGTAAGCGTCTCTTACTTCCTGGGGATCGCGGCAACCTTCGGGCTGCTCTTCCATCAGGTGGCTTATCTCCAGGAGTTGGGGCTTTCGGCGAGGACTGCGGCGCTCGCGGCGGGACTCGTCGGGCTCGTCGGGTTGCCGGGCCGGCTTCTCTTCCCGATGCTCGGAGATCGGGTACGTCCCTCGCTCGTCATCACGGCTATCTTCTTCATGCTCGCCCTCTCCGGTGTGCTGATGCCCGGTGCGGGGGAGCGGCTTTGGCTCTACCTGTACGTCGGGCTCTTCGGGATCTCCTTCGGCGCGGTGCTGCCGATGCGCGCCGTGATCATGGGCCACCGCTTCGGCGGACCGCTCTACGGCCGGCTCATGGGCCTCCAGGCCGCCCTCATAGCCCTCGCCACCGCCGGAGGCCCTTTCGCCGCGGGGATCTTGCGCGACGTGTCAGGTAGCTACGCCCTGCTTACGCCCGCGGCCATAGTCCTGCTCCTGCTCGCTATACCCGCCATCCTCGCCGCCGAATACAGCCGTGACGAAGGTGAGAGCCGCCCCGAAGCTGTATAAGAATATTCAGTGCGAATAGGGTGCTCACGAACGGGATCGAGACGTCATCATCGGGTGCTTACCGCAGAAAGAGCCAGATGGCGGCGGCGACCCCGTAAGTAATGATCCCGGCGCGCAGGACGCGGTCGCTCACCTTCTGGGCGAGGCGCGCTCCGACCTCACCCCCTATCACCGTCGCCGGCGCGACTACGGCCACGGCGGTCCAGGCCACGTCCGCAAGCAGGGCGAAACCGACAGCCGAGACCGCGCCGATCACGAGCTGCAAGAACGCCTTGAGGGCGTTGAGGCGTTGCAACGTGTCGTCGAAGGAGAGACCCAGAAGGGCGAGGACGGCGACGCCTAAAGCCGCGCTGAAGTACCCGCCGTACACGGCGGCCAGAGCCTGGCCGGCGAGCGCCCCGGGGCCGGGATCGTCCTGGCCGCCCGGGCGCTCGCCCAGCCACTTCCCAAGCCAAGGCTGGGCGGCGAGCAACGCGCAGGCGGCGAGTACCAGGAACGGCACGACGTTCTCGAAGGCACGCTGCGAGCTCATAAGTATGAGCCCGACGCCGACGAGGCTTCCCACGAAGCAGACGATCGACAGCGGTAAGACACGGTGCCACTGGCCGCGCAGGCCCCGCCGGTAGCCGGTCGCGCCCGTGACGTAACCGGGGGCGACGGCCACGTTGTTCGTGACGTTGGCGGTTAGCGGCGGGTATCCGACGAGGATCAGCGCGGGGAAGGAGACCAGCGATCCGCCGCCCGCAGCCGCGTTGATCGCCCCCGCCACCAAGCCCGCGACGGCGAGCAAGACGATCTGCCCCAGGCCTAGGTCCATCACGGGCGGATGAGCGCCGGGCACGAACGACTGCGGGAGGAAGAGACGGTCCAACCTTCGAAGGCGTGGACTGGCTCCATCCGCGGCGTTATATGAAGATGTCCAGCGGGAGCAGGGCGCTCACGAGCAAGTTCGGGACGTCTACAGTCTGGCTTATGCGCAGGTCGACCGCCGCGCTGCACAGCGCGTAGGCCTGTTGGCGGTCGAAACCGCGGGTCCCCAGGTGCTCGATCATGTTGAGCAGCGCGTTCCGGGCGGCGAGGGTTATGTTCTCGCTCTCGTTCGTGCCGTCCTTGCGAACGCCGATGCCAGTGGTGGCGAAGAACCGGCGCGGGGCGGCCATCTCCGGCGCGGTGAAGTATTCGTCGCGGAAAAACTGCAAGTCCCGAATCCCCTGCCGCTCGGCCGCGCCCTTGCGAACGTTGAAGCGCAGGTGAACGCGCGAGCGCATCTCGATAGCCGTCCCGCAGGCCTCACAGTCACCCTGAGCGTAGTGGACGTCGCCGGTCGAGACCAGGGCACCCTCCTCGTAGACCGGTATCAGGACGGTCGTGCCCGGCGATATCTGCTTGATGTCTATGTTTCCGGCCGTCTCGCGCGGCGGGATGGTGCGTAGCCCCTCCCCCGCCAGCCTCTCGTCAGCCGGCACGGCATCCGTAGGCTCCGGCGGCAGGGCGAACCCGTCCCGCTCGGCCAGCTCTTCTTCCCGCTGCATCGCGCGCTGCCTAAGCTCGGCGCTCGGGGCGAGGCCGAGCGTGCCCGGGTGCGGGTTGCAGCGGATGCGCACGCCAGGGAGCTGATCCGACTCCGCGTACCGGTTGCCGTGCAGCCGCCAGTGGACGATGAACGGGTCCGGGAAATCGTCGCGCAAGAAGCCGAATCCCGGCACCTGGATCGTGTACCCCCACTGCTCCCACGGGTCGGCCTCGATATCCACCAACTCGACCTCCAGGAGGTCTCCAGGCTCGGCGCCCCTCACGTAGACGGGGCCGGTCAACGGATGCACCGGGTTCAGGTTCAGCCCCGCAACGTCATCTTCCGTCGAATTGGCGTTCAACTGCCCGTCGAAGGCGTCGCGCGTCTCGTACACAACGACGTCGCCAGGGTCCACCTCCACCACCGGCTCTATCGCTTCGTGCCAGCGGTTGTGCCCCGTCCCGGGCTCCTCCGCAAGCGGCTTGAACGGGTCTATGCTGATAACGTGCTCTTCAGGCATCACTTCTCCCCTTGCGGCCTTTCGCCACGGTTCCCTTTACACCCTTCTCCATTCTAGCTAACTCTGCATCCCTCCGGCAGAGCACAGAGGATCGTTCTATGCAGCAATAAGGAGTGCAATCTCGGCTGGGACACGTATTATCTGTTCATTCATGGTGTGGTGCGCCGCGAGAAGGGAGGCTCATGTAATTGAGCGAAATCGAGCAGGCAAAGTCTAGACGTTATAGGTTCCTGAAAGCTGTCCACGACCTTGCCGAAGGCGCTCCAGCGACGGAGGTGCGCGGCGAGGATGTTGCAGAGCGGTTAGGTATAGACGTGGAGGGACAGGACTTTCACAAGTTAGCGCACTATCACGTAAAGGCGGGGAACATAGAGGATCTTGAAAGTAACTGGGGCTTGCTCACTCTCACGGTTCAGGGTATCTCGGAGGTCGAGAGAGCTATGATGCCTGAATCCCGACAGGAGAGGCGCAATCGGTTCTTGAGGGCCGTCTATGACCTGTCTGACTCAAATCCCGCAGAGTTCGTCTACTGGCGAGATGTGGCACCGAAGCTGGGTTGGGACGCTGATAATGACGCCCACCTACAAGAGGCACTAGGCATAGCCGAGTACCTCAAACGTTCGCAACTCATAACCATTGAGGTAAGCGAAGGCGTCGTCTATAGGATCACCTCCAAAGGTATAGACGAGGTAGAAGGCAACAAGCAGCAGGAATCCTCTGGTCCTTCCTTTGTGTTTAACGCTCCCGTGCACCGCTCCGTTGTTGAGACGCACAACACTGCCGAGCTAACTAATAAAGAACTACGTAAGCAGTTCTTGCGAGCAGCATATCACTTGGGTGAGAGTCGCCGCGGGCGTATCGTGGGCCTGAACGAGATCGCCGAAGTAATGCAAGACTCCATGAACGTAAACGATCCTAGCTTCGTGGACAAGCTAACGGATACCGCAGACTACCTGTACGAGCGGGGATTGATCCAGAAACAGACCGTCGGCTATGGCATCATCAGCATCACCGCCGCAGGCATAGACGAAGTAGAACGCAACGAACCATATACCTTGCCCGCCAACACGCCCGTTACACCGGATGAGTTCAGCGACGCTGCGGCGGTAGGAGAGGCTCCCGTAGAGATACGAGATAGCCTCCGTCGGTTCGAGCGGGACCATCCAAACCCTGCGAGGGTAGCGTTCATTATGATGCCGTTCGGGGAGACCACCGCGCACGATGAGATCACCCGAACCATCAAGAAGGTCCTGGCCGAGCGCGGCATCAAAGGGATTCGTGCTGACGATAAGCGATATCACGACGACCTTTTCCCCAACGTCTTGACCTACATGCACGGGTGCGGACTGGGTATAGCTGTCTTCGAGCGCCTTGAAGCGGACGAAACCAACCCCAACGTCGCGCTGGAGGTAGGTTACTTGTTCGCAATGCGGAAGCCCGTCTGCCTGCTCAAAGACCGAACACTCAAGACTCTCCAAGCCGATCTGGTAGGTAGGCTGTACGATCCATTCGATCCTCAGGACCCCGCAGGGACAATCCCGCCGGCTGTGCAGAAGTGGCTGTCCGACAAGGAATTACCTGAGTCCTAGCCTCCCACTAGACCAGCGTCACCTCGACCTCGGGCACGCCTTCGCCAAGCAGAGCGCGGAACTTTAGGGCTGAGGCTCACTACGTCTCAGGAGGGCAATCAGAGGCCTAGCATCCAGCAGCAGCTTCACTCTATCGAGCCTGCTCGAAGCTGTGAGATACTGCCATGATGGCTACGAGGGAGGAATCTAATGAGATGGACCATCTAGAGCGGCAGTACCTGCGCGCGGCTTACGGACTGGCTAGGAGCGACTCAATGCATATATTCAACGAGGATGAGATCGCCAACCACCTTGACCTGGACCCCAACGAGCCGGGTTACACCGAGCGCTTCATATCCCTAACCCGGTACCATCTTGACAGGGGGTTCCTCGCTCCGGGTCACAAAGGAGGCGGGACGGGCCGGCGCGCACTGAGGATCACGAGAGAAGGCCTGGAGGAGGCGGAGAGGCTCGCCGACCCCATCGTGGAGCGGAAGGAGCAACGCCGGTGCTTCCTTCGGGCCGTCTATCTGCTGGCGGACGGCAACCCTGCAGAGTTGGTGTCTTGGTCGGACGTCGCTCCCGAGATGGGATGGGACCCTGACAAAGGCAAGCACCTGGATCAAGGGCTCGCTATGGCCGATTACCTGGCGCATTCGGGTCTCATCATCATAGAGGTTGACGAGGGCACCATCTACAGGATTACCGCGAAAGGAGTAGACGAGGTGGAAGGCAACAAGCCGCCGGACGCCGGCTCGACGTTCCAGTTCTACGGTCCGGTGCAGGGGTCCGTTATCGGTACACACAACACCGCTGAACTGACCAACAGCTTCGATTTCAGATCCATCGAAGAACGCATCGAGCGCGAGGGCGGAGAAGACAAGGAGGAGCTAAAGCGGGCGCTGGCGCAGGTGGAACGGCTCCTCGAACGAGGCGAGTACCTGGATCGCGGCGCGCTTTCGCAGTTCAGCGGCGCGATGGAGCGGCATAGTTGGTTCACCGGTGCGGTCATGCAAGCGCTGCTAGGCTTCGCTACTCAGGCAATGGGATAGCTATCCGCCTAGCCCACCTCCGCCTCGACTTGCGGGGTCTCCCCGTTCAGCAGGGCTCGGAAACGGAGCGCGGGATGTGTGCATATGAGATACCAGAAGTTCTACTGGTACTGGGTGTACGAAAAGATGCGCTACTTCTCACTAGAGTACTCCCTCATCACCTTGTGAGAGTTTCTTCTTCCACGGCCGCGCTAACCAGTACTGCTTTCGGCAGAGCATGAGAACACCGCGACCGTCTACAATGAGCTCCGTTTAGCAGGGAAAGGGGAACGATGAACGATTATGAGGTTTTGATCTGGGCGACGTGGTTTTGCAACGGGGAGCAACGTTGCGGGACGCGAAGCTCGCGTACAAGACCTACGGGACGCTCAACGAGGAGAAGACGAACGCCATCGTCTACCCGACGTGGTACTCAGGGCGGCACTGGGAGAACGAGTGGTTGATCGGAGAGGGTATGGCGCTCGACCCGAACGAGTACTTCATAATCGTCCCAAACATGCTCGGCAACGGCCTCTCATCCTCGCCCTCCAACACCCCGCCTCCGTACGACAAGGCCCGCTTCCCGAGCATCACGGTCTACGACAACGTCTCGGTCCAGCACAGGCTCGTTACCGAACGCTTCGGCATCGAGAGGCTCGCGCTCGTCACCGGCTGGTCCATGGGCGCGGGACAGACCTACCAGTGGGCGGTGAGCTACCCGGAGATGGTTCCACGCATGGCGCCGTTCTGCGGCTCGGCGAAGACCAGCGAACACAACATAGTCTTTCTGGAGGGCGTGAAGGCGGCGCTGACGGCGGACGCAGCGTGGAACGGCGGCTGGTATGACGCGCAACCCACCCGTGGGCTGCGCGCGGCGGCCCGGGTGTACGCCGGGTGGGGCTTCTCGGAGGCCTTCTACTGGGACCGGGTGTACGAGGAGTTGGGCTACTCGTCGCTGAAGGACTTCCTCGTCGGCTTCTGGGAGGGGTTCTTCCTGGATGACCGCGACGCCAACAACCTCCTCACCATGCTCTGGACGTGGCAGAACGGCGACATCAGCAAGACGCCCGGTATGAGTGGCGACTACGAGGAGGCTCTGGGCAGCATAGAGGCCAGGGCCATCGTAATGCCCGCCGAGAAGGACCTGTACTTCCCGCCGGAGGACGAGGAGTACGCGGTCGAACGCATGAAAAATGCCGAGTTGCGCGTGATCCCGGGCGTGTGGGGTCACTTCGCCGGGGGCGGGCTCAACCCCGAAGACATCGAGTTTATCGATGGCACTCTAAAGGAGTTGCTCGCGGGTTGAGGGCCGGACGGGGCATAATGCGGCGGGACTCCAGTCCGGGACGTGGGCGGTAAGTTCTGTCGAGAAACTTCTTGGAGGTAGTGTGGAGGGGTTGAGAAGAGCCGAGATAGAGGAGGCCATACGCTACCACCACCCGGAGAAGACGCTGGCGACGCTGCCGGGCGGTTCCGAGATACGGGACGAGATGCTGGCACCCTTCTTCGGGACAGACGCTGGGACCTACCGGGAGATCCGGGACGCCTTCGCCGAACGCGCCCGCCAATGCGCCCGCGAGCTTCTGGAAAATGTTCGTTTCGCCCGGTTGGTAGACGAGCTACCTTTCGAGCCCGGAGCTACCGTAGTCGGGCTGGGAGACAGCATCACGGACGATTACCAGTCCTGGTTCGAGATACTCCGCCACCTCCTAGCCGGACGCCGTCCGGGTGACGAGATACGGTTCGTCAATGCGGGGATCTCCGGCGACACGACCTCCCGTCTTCTGGGACGCGTCCTGGACGTGTTGGAGGAGAAGCCGGACTGGCTGATAGTCCTGATCGGGACGAACGACGCCGCTTTTGTACGAGATCCCCCTACGAAGCCGCTCGTCAGCCCGGAAGAGACCGCGAAGAACCTGCGCGCGCTACGCGACCTCACCGAGGCCCGTAGCAATGCGCGCCTGGCATGGATGACGCCCCCGCCAGCTATTGAGGCCCGCGTCAACGAGGACGCGCCTCCCGCCGGACCGACGTGGCGCAATGTGGAGCTGACGGAGATAGCGGGGCTCGTCCGCGAAGTAGCCGGAGAAGCTCCGCTGGTGGACCTGTGGGAAACCTTCGGCGATCCTGCAGAGCCGGAGTTTCTGCTTCAGGACGGCCTGCACCCGAGCCTCGCGGGCCAGAAGGCTATCGCCGCCGTGTTCGTCGAACGGCTGAGCCGGGAGGACTCTGGTTAGCCGCGCCCGCGGGTGAAGCTGAAGCGCGAAGAGCGAGCGGCTTCGGGGCCGTCGAGCATCGCCTTTATCAGCGAGACGTCGAGGAACGTGTCGGAGATGACGCGGAAACGGAAGACAGCGAGGATGGCGCGGATCTCCTCTATCTGCTCCTCTTCCAGGCCACGGTCGACGGCCTCGTCTCTAGCAGGCAGGGGCAGCTTCAAGACGGTGCTCCGCGTCTCTTCGAGCAGTTCTCGCTTGCGCTCCTCGTAGGAATCCGTGCCGATCAGAGGACTCACCCGCTCCCAGGCGGCATCGAGGAACTCCGGCCACCGGGCGATGCCGCGGTAGTAGCTCGCGGCGTCCGGGTGGCCGTGACGCTCCCGGATCTCCTGAAAAATCTCCTCGACCCTGCCCGTGGCCTCTCCGGGCGTGACCATCTGCAAGCTCGTGGTTCCTTCGGCCACCCCGGGTTGGACGCCGGCCTCCGGCTGGCTGTCCCTGTCGCCCCGCTCGCCACCCAGCCCCTCGTCGAAGGCGCTCACTACGAGCAGGAGCTTGGGGAGTACGTAGTGGATGGAGTCGGTAAAACCTCTTATCTGTCCGAGGTCGCCTAAAGAAGCCCAGTCCGCGCCCTCCGGTACGGGCTCCACAAGCGCTCGTGCCCGTAGGGTGTCGGCCTGCTCCTCGAAACGGGGGGTTAGCAGGTGGGGCTCTATCTTCCTCCAGGCGAAGGAGAGATATGGTGGGTAGTTCGCGAGCACCCTGAAGATGAAGTTGACGAACGGGACGCGCAGATGTACCTTCACACCCTCGTAGATGTCATTTATCTCCTCGTCCGCCTCGTCCGGCATCACCTCGCCGAGTCGTGGGATCAGGTCCAGCCCGCGCTCTACGTCCTCTGCTCGATTCCTACCTAACTGCTCCACGCTCACTCCTCTTTCGCATGCCGAACATCTTCCTTTGCCGGGTATCCTAACAACCGCCCCCGATCCCGTTTCCCCGGTCGCGCAACCGGCAGAGTTGACCTTCAGGGAGTCCCCAGATCCCACGCCGCGCCTCGCGCGCCTCCTCCTGCGCCTCCTCGAAGCGGTCCACATAGCGCGTGTTGGGAGGGAAGGTCGCTACCTGAGCGTATCCCTCACGCAACAGCGTCTCGTTGAACATCGTGCCGTCGGCGAGGTATGCGTAGGCGAGGAGCCGCCCGTAGTCGTCCTTCCTCTCGACGTCAAACTCGAGGGTCACGTCCTGGCCTTCGAGGCTCCGGCGCGTGAAGTCTCGGGCCTCTTCACCGTAGGGCTCCGGTCCCCGGTTCGCGCCCGTCTCCGGCGTATCCACGCCTATGAGCCGCACCTTGCTCTCGCCCTCGACCTCCGGGGAGATCCTCACGGTATCACCGTCCGTCACCCGAACGACGGTGACCGCGGTATCACTATCACTCCCGTCACCAGGGAGACGCTCGGAAACGAGCCGGGAGGCGCAGCCGGGTAGGACGCAGAGCAGGGTGAGGATGGATAGGACCAGGCAGGCGATGCCGCGTACACAGGTAACTCTCTTCCCGCCTCCCGCGCCGGTAGGCGTCGTAGCCTCCACCCCCTTCTCGTCCTTACCGGTTACAGCCGTGTACGGCAATAGTAACTTACGCTGTCCCGTTGCTTCGCTGCGCCATGTTGGAGGCGCCGCCCCGGAGCTCCTCCGGAGCGGCTTGTGGGATGGCCCGTGATGCTGTGACTACGCGGCGGGGTTTAGCTCCACCTTGATCCAACCGGGCTGCCGCCGGTCGAAAGCCTCGTAGGCCTCGATGGCGCCGGTGATCGGCTCGGTCTGAGTGAGGATCTTCGTGGGGTCGAGGGCGCCAGTCGCTACGAGATCCACGAGGCGGGGCATGTACTTGCGGTGGTTGCAGTTGCCGCCCCTGACGGTGAGGTTGCGCTGCTGGAGCGTGCCTATGGGGAACGTCATCGCCTGCGGCGGGAAGACGCCTATAACCCCGATGACCCCGGCCTTCATCACGGACTGCGCGGCCCACAGGAGCGACTGGGAGGGCGCATCACCCGGGACCCACGTATCCCCTTGCGGGTTCGTCTCGGGCGCGACCCGGTTCACCTCCGTCTGGAACTCTCCCTCCATCTGCTCGCCCTCGTCGGCGGCCGGACCGGAGTGGGCCCGCTGGGCGTCTACGCCGACGGCCTCTATGACCCGGTCCACGCCGATGCCGCCGGTCAGCTCCATGATGGTCTGGACGGGCTCCTCCTCGTCGAAGTTGACGACCTCGGCCCCCTGCGCCCGGGCCATCTCCAGGCGCGACTCATCCTTGTCCACGGCGATGACCCTGCCCGCGCCCATGAGCCAGGCGCTCGCTATGGAGAACTGGCCTACGGGACCGCAGCCGAAGACCGCGACCGTATCCCCATCCTCGACCTCGGCGATGTCGGCCCCGAAGTAGGCGGTCGGAAAGATATCGGAGATCATGATCGCCTGCTCGTCGGTGACGTTCCCCGGCAGCTTGACCGGCATGACGGTAGCGTACGCTATCCGGGCATACTCGGCCTGTAACCCGTCGAACGGCCCCGTGGGCTGCGGACCGCCATAGAACGCCGTCCCGGCCTGCGGGCCGTTGGGGTTGGCGACATCGCACTGGGCGTAGAAGCCGTTGCGGCAGAACATACAGTAGCCGCAGCCGATGGTCGAGGGGATCACGACCCGGTCCCCGACGTTGAGGTTCCTGACCTGGGGCCCTACCTCCTCGACGACGCCTACGCCCTCGTGGCCGAGGATCGTCCCCGGCGTCATCCCTGCTAGAGTGCCGCGTACCATATGCAGATCCGTCCCGCAGATGGCGCTCGAAGTGAGACGCACTATGGCGTCGGTCGGCTCCTGTATCTTCGGGTCCTCGACGTCGTCGAGCCTTATGTCGCCTACGTCGTGAAAGACTACGGCTTTCATGCTGCTTGCTCCTCTCGTAGAACTTCCTCAAGCAAAGATAGAGCCCCGCCGCGGCGGGGCTCTACCCGGAACCTTTATCCGGCTAACGCAGCCTAGACACTGCTGGCCTGCTCGGCGTGCTTGCCCTCGGCTATCTCCTCGACGAGCTTGGAGCAGAACGCCAGCAGATCGTCGGGGTTGCGGCTCGTGACGAGCCCCGCATCGGTGACGACCTCCTCGTCCACCCAGTTGCCGCCCGCGTTACGGATATCGGTCTGCAGCGTCGGGTAGGAGGTGAGCGTCCTCCCCTTCACCACGTCCGCCTCCACCAGCGTCCACGGCCCGTGGCAGATCACACCGACCGGCTTCTCCTGCTCGAAGAAGGACCGCACGAACCTGACCGCCTCCTCGTTGCCGCGTAGGTTGTCAGATCCTACGGTGCCGCCCGGTACGATCAGGGCGTCGTAGTCCTCCGCGGAGACCTCGGAGAAGGTCTTCTCCACGGTAAACGTCTCGCCCGGATTGACGTCGCTGTTCATGGTCTGGGCGTCACCAGTCTGAATGCCAACCACATCGACGCTGGCCCCGGCCTCCTCGACGGCCTTCTTCGGCTCGGTGAACTCGACCTGCTCGGTGCCCACGGGCGCAAGCAGTATTGCTACCTTTCGTCCCTGTAACTCTTCGGTCATGTCAGCCTCCTTCAAAGTGATCTGATGCAGTAATTTGGTGTTACCCTGCAAACACATCTCCAAAACATGTTTCGCCCCTCAATAAAGGGGTTATTTGCAGGCAAAATAACCTTGCGCATCTTCTGCAAGCCTTAGCTCACGACCTCCGCGCCGGCGGCGGGCCGGAACTTGTAGAACACCGGCTCTTCAAAGCTTCTCTCCTCGAACGCGCGCCGAGTGGAGGAGGCGAGGGCGTCGGCGTCGGCGGAGTTGACGAGAGCGATGGCGCACCCGCCGAAGCCCGCGCCCGTGAGGCGGGCGCCCAAGGAGCCTGACTCCCGCACGGCGTCCACAAAGGCGTCGAGCTCGGGGGTGGAGACCTCGAAGTCGTCGCGCAGTGAGAGGTGCGAGTCGTGCATGAGACAGCCGAAACCCGCGAAGTCTCCTTCCCGCAACACTCGGACCGCCTCCACGACACGATCATTCTCCCGGACGACGTGACGGGCACGCTTCAACTCCTCGCCCGAGAGGCGTTCGAGGTCCTTCTCGCGTGCGTCCCGCAGCTCCTCTACGCCGAGCCTCCGCGCGGCGCTCTCGCAGTTCTCACGGCGATCCTCGTAGCCGGTGTCGGCGAGGCTGCGCTGTATGCGGGTATCACAGACCAGGAGGGCCAGGCCCGCTGCTTCGAGGTCAAGCGGGACGGGTTCGCTCTCCAGGGTACGGCAGTCTATGAGGAGGGCGGCGCCAGCGCCGCAGAGGAGGGAGGCGTACTGATCCATGATACCGCTCGGCACGCCGACGAAGTCGTTCTCGGCCCTCTGGCAGAGGAGGGCCAGGTCCTTTCTCGGGGTCCCGAGCCCGAGGAGTGTATTGAGGGCTAGCGCAGTTGCAGCCTCGATAGCGGCGCTGGAGGAGAGCCCGGAGCCGAGCGGCACGTTACCCGCGAAGGCCGCGCGGAACGGAGGTGTTTCCGCCCCGCTCTGCGCGAACTCCCGGGCGATGCCGCGCGGATAGTCGGCCCAGGAGCCTTCCCGTTCCCCGTCGAGGGGAACCTCCTCATCGAAGTCGGCGGAGAAGAGCGCGCCTCTCCCGTCCGGGGCGGCTCCGACGGCGGCGGCGATGCGGCGTTCGATGGCGCAGGGCAGGACGAAGCCGCCGTTGAAGTCGGTGTACTCGCCGATCAAGTTTATGCGTCCCGGGGCGCTCGCGACTAGCTCCGGCTCCTCCCCGAACCTCTCCCCATACGCCCGTGCCGCCTTCTCCTCGATCTCACGCAAACGGTTCTCCTCCTAGCTCTCCTCGTAGCCGCGCGGGTGTCTCTGCATCCAGTCCCAGGCGTCGGAGATCATGGCCTCCAGGGAAGGCTTCTCCGGGACCCAGCCTAGCTCGTCCTGGATCCGGGCGCTCGACGCCACCAGGGTCGGCGGGTCGCCGGCCCGCCGCGGCGCTTCGACAGCCTCGATGGGGCACCCCGTGACGCGACGCGCCTCCTCTATGACCTCTCGAACCGAGAAGCCCGCGCCGTTGCCGAGGTTGTAGACATGGTGCTCTCCGGAGTTCGCTTCGTCGGCGGCGTCCAACGCCAAGAGATGGGCGCGGCTCAGGTCTTCGACGTGGATATAGTCGCGGACGGGGGTGCCGTCGGGGGTGGGGTAGTCAGTGCCGAATATCTTGACGTTCTCCCTCTCCCCGAGGGCGGCCCCGAGGACGAGCGGGATAAGGTGTGTCTCCGGCTCGTGGTCCTCGCCTAAAGAACTGCTTGCGCCGGCGACGTTGAAGTAGCGAAGGCTCGTCGCCCTCAGGCCGTGAGCCCGGGCGAAGAAGCCGATCAAGTGGTCCGCTGCAAGCTTGGAGCCGCCGTAAGGACTGGTCGGACAGGTCGGCGCCATCTCCGGTATCGGCGTCTCCTCGGGCTCACCGTAGACGGCGGCCGTAGAGGAGAAGACGAGTCGTGGGACCTCCGCACTTTGCATCGCCTCGAGCAGGTTCAGGGTGCCGGTAAGGTTTGCCCGGTAGTACCGTCCCGGCTGTTCTACCGACTCCCCGACCAGGGACAAGGCCGCGAAGTGCAGGACCCCGTCGTAGCCATCGGCCAGGATCTCCGTGAGCCTACCGGCGTCGAGAAGGTCCGCCCGCACGAGCTTCACACCCTCCGGGACGGCCGCCTCGTGGCCTTTGGAGAGGTTGTCGAGGACTATCACCTCGTGGTCCGCCTCGACGAGCTGGAGGGCGACGACGCTGCCTATGTACCCGGCTCCGCCGGTGACCAGTAGCTTCATGGGTTAGGTGATGACCTCCGGTCCGTTCCCGGTGAGGATGAAGGTCTCTTCGGCCTTCGCGCCGGTTATCGAGGGGTTCCAGGCGAAGGCCTGCCCGGCCTGTATCTCCTGCGCCGTCTCGTCGCTCGCGACGATCTCGCGGGCAGCGTAGCCGGCCATACCGCCCTGGTGGTGGAGCCTCCACTCTTCAGGGAATCCGGCCTCGGCGTAGAAGGTCTTGCAGTCTGCGAAGGCGTCGGCTAGGGCGCGGCCGGGGCGGGTGGCCTCCTCCCTCATGCGACGCAGTATCTCGCCGCACGCCTCCTGACGCCGCCGGATCTCCCTGTCCGGCTCCTCGAGCTCGACGAAGCAGGTGAGGCTGACGTAGAGCCCGCCGCTCTCGGCGCAGACCACCAGCATCCCCCGGCGCTCGATGGTCGCACCCCTGGGGATAGGGTGCCGGTAAGAGGCAATGCGCTCGTCGGCCGCCACGAGGACCACGGGGGTCATGAGCCTCCGCCGCCGGCAGGCGAACGTCAGGGCCGCCGCGACCTCCTCCTCGCCCGTTCCCGAGTTCACCGAGGCCGCCGCCTCCTCCATCGCCACCGAGGTCTCGGCCCCGGCCCGCTTGTAGAGTTCGATCGCATCCGCGTCCAGCACGCAACGCAAAGGGACGACCTCGCCCGAGACGTTCCGGACACCCTCTAAAGGAGAGTCTGACCCCAAAGTAGCGCCGTCCGCCAGATCGCGGATGGTCGATATGCAGTCCTCATACCAGGGATGCTCGACGACCTCGAAGCCCGGCGTCTCCTCCTCGCGCATCCTGCCGGCCTCGATGTTGTCCGCGACGACGTACTCCGCGTCGCCGGTGACGAGCACGGACGCGCCCCCTAAAGGCATGGAGTGGTCCACGCGGTTGTCCGCGCCACCGGTGTACCAGGCGAAGTTGGCCGGGGTTCGCAGCAGCACAGCCCCGACGCCTAGCCTCTCCGCCAGCCCCCGCAACCTCTCTCGTCTCCCTTCCCGGCTCACCTGGCGTCCCCTCCGGCACTCTCCACGGCCCATTCCACGGCCTCGCGCAGCTCCTCGGCCGTCTTCTCCGGTAGCACGTCGACTATAAAGGCCCCCGCCCCCGTCTCGCTGCCGGCGAGGTACTTTAGCTTCTCGGCGGTACGGTTGGGCGGGTAGAACTCGATGTGGAAATGAGCCACGCTTTCGTGGTCCTCCCCGTCAGTCGGGGCCTGGTGCATGACCATCATGTACGGGAGCGAGAAACCCCACAGGGCATCGTAGCCGGCGAGGAGCCTCTTCAGGGTGCGGGCGAGGTCTCGCCGCTCGTCTTCGTTCAGGTCGGCTATCGAGGGTGCGCAGCGACGAGCGTAGACGTGCGCCTCGTACGGGTAGTGGGCGTAGAACGGAACGAAGGCGGTGAAATGCTCGCCTTTGTGGAGGACGCGGCGGCCGTCGGCTTGTTCCTCGGCGAGGAGGTCGCAGTGGAGGCAGGTGTCGCGTCTCTCTCGATGAGCGCGGGCGGCTTCGAGCTCCTTCTTCGGGCGCGGGGGGACGAAGGGGTAGCCATAGATCTGGCCGTGCGGGTGGTGCAGCGTCACCCCTATCGCCTCGCCCTTGTTCTCGAAGATAAAGACGTACTGAACCTCCTCACGCGCCCCGAGCTCCCGGTACCGGTCGGTCCACACCTCTATGAGGTTTCGGATTCGCCCCTCGGACAACTCGGCCAAGGTCGCGTCGTGGTCTTCCGAGTAGAGGACGACCTCGGTCGTACCGCGCCCCGGGGCGGTCGGCGACAGCGCGGTACCGGACTCCTCGGGCTCGGGCGCGCCAGGGACGAAGGAGGGAAACTTGTTCTCGAAGACGACGATATCGTATGACTCGCGGGGCACCTCGGTCGGGAAGCCGCCCTGTCTGGTCGGGCATAGCGGACAGTACTCGGCGGGCGGGAGGAAGGTTCGAGCCTGGCGGTGGGTGGCGTAGGAGACCCACTCCTCAAGCGTTGGGTCCCACCGGAGCTGGTTCAATCCTCCCTGTCCTCTCTGTCTTCTTCGGTCTCGTCCTCGAAGGTGTAGAAGATTACGTAACGGCCGTCGTCTTTGGTTTCGCGTTCCTTCTCCACCTTTGAGGCAGGCTCTCGCTTCATGCCTTAGCCCTTCAGCCCGTTGCGTCCAATGACGTCGGCGTACCAGCGAGCGCTCGTCTTCGGGACGCGCCTCTGAGTGGGGTAGTCTACGTACACGATCCCGAACCGCTTGGAGTACCCCTCCGCCCACTCGAAGTTATCCAAAAGCGACCAGGCGAAGTAGCCCCGGAGGTCCACGCCCCCCGCCATCGCCTCGTGCGCGGCCCGGAGATGGGCGTCGAGGTAGGCGATACGCTCCTCGTCGTTCACGCAGCCCTCGGGGTCCGCGTAGTCGTTGAGAGCGCAACCGTTCTCGGTTATATAGATCGGGAGCTTCGTGTACTCGCGGTCGAGGCGGAGGAGCAGTTCGGTGAGGCCTTCGGGTTCTGTGGGCCAGCCCATCGCCGTCTTCTGTACGCCGTGGGGGATCACGACCCTCGCGCGGGCGCTTGAGAAGACGTCGTCCGTCTCGGCGGCGTCCTCGCGCACCATGTGGCGCATGTAGTAGTTGACGCCGAGGAAGTCTATGGGCACCGAGATTATCTCGAGGTCGCCGTCGCGCACGAATGAGAAATCGCTCTTGGAGGAGTAATGATCCAGGACGTCCTGCGGGTAGCTGCCGCGGAGGATGGGGTCGAGGTAGAGGCGGTTGGCCTGCCCGTCTACCCTGCGGGCGGCCTCCCTGTCGGCCTCCCTGTCCCTCGACGGGCGGACCGGCGAGAGGTTTAGGGTGATGCCGAGCTGGTTATCTCCGCCGGGGTTCCCCCTAGAGCGCATCTCTTGCATAGCGAGGCCGTGCCCGAGCAGGAGGTGGTGGGCGGCGGCCAGCGCCTTGGAAGTACTTCTGTGCCCAGGGGCGTGGACGCCGACGCCGTAGCCGAGCCAACTGGAGACCCAGGGCTCGTTCAAGGTGATCCAGAAGCGCACAGAGTCCGCGAGCGAGTCGTACACGATGTCCGTGTACTCGGCAAATCGCTCTGAAGTCTCTCTGCTTGTCCAACCTCCCCTATCCTCCAAAGCCTGCGGCAAGTCCCAGTGATAGAGCGTGAGCATCGGCTCGATCCAACGTTCATGCAACCCCTCCACGAGGCGGCGGTAGTAGTCGAGGCCCCTTTGGTTCGCTGGTCCACTACCCTCAGGCTGTATCCTCGGCCAGGCGACGGAGAAGCGGTAGGCTCTTATGCCGAACTCCGCCATGAGGTCGAGGTCCTCTTCCAGGCGGTGGTACTGGTCGCAGGCGAGGTCTCCGGTGTCGCCGCGATAAACCTTGCCGGGGGCATGGGAGAAGGTATCCCAGATGGCGGGTCCGCGCCCGTCCTCGTTCACCGCGCCCTCGACTTGGTAGGAGGCGGTCGCGGTCCCCCACAGGAAGTCCTCCGGGAAATTCATGCTCTGCCCCACCTCACGTGCTGACGCCTGTGTAGCATCCGGGGCCGGAGTTGCGTCACGACCCGTGAACGGAGGGGTGATCCCGCATACTCTAGGAGTCCCGGCGTTGAGCAGACTCTCGTCGGGCGGCCCTCCGGCGGGGGGAGGCGAAGCTCATGCCGAGGGCTACACAGCCAAAGAAGACCATGAACAGACCCCACCACAGGTTAATGTTGATCCCAAGGCTCTTGTACGTCTGCTCCGAAGAGCCCAGCAGCCCGTAAAGGGCCAGTATAGTGCCGATGATCACTACGAGCGTCCCGATGTAGAACCCTATCGCCAGGGCGTGCCCGCCCCCGGACCGCAGGGACTCCTCCACCTTCTCCTCTGTCCTCCTCAAGTTCTCCCCGGTCATGCCGCGTCCTCCTTAGAAAAAGATTATGTTCAACACGAGAGTGATGGCGAGCGCAGCGACGCCCAGCACCCAGGGCTTCTTATACCAGACCGGCTCCACGGCCTCCTTCTGTTCGGTGAGGCCCCAGACCAAGCCCTCAAGCTCCTCATCGGTCTTGCGGGAGCGGGAGGTGAGGAGCGAGACGGCTATGGTGACCCCGAAGCAGATCACCCAGGCCCAGATCGCCCGCCAGAAGTTTCCGGCCATCGGGCTGCCGTAAGAGATAGCCCCCATCAACTCGAAACCCCACAGCACCACGCCCGCAGCCGTCCCCGACACGAGTCCTGCGAACCCGCCCCACGGCGTCGTCCTTCTCCAGAACATCCCGAGGAGGAACGTCGCAAACAACGGCGCCAGGAATATCCCATGCAGGAGCTGGAGGTAATCGAGTATGCTCTCGAACGCCAGCACGGCGTACGTGGTCCCTATGCTGAGGAGCACCCCTACGACGGTAGCGATGCGACCCACAGTCACGTAGTGCCCGTCTGGCGCGTCCGGCCGCATATAGGCACGATAGATATCGTAGGTCCAGACTGTGTTGAACGCTGTCACGTTCCCCGCCATCCCGCTCATGAAGGACGCCAGCAGGGCGGTCAACCCCAACCCCAGCATGCCGGTTGGCAAGTAGTAGGCCATCACGTACGGGATGGCCATGTTGTAGGAGTTCTCCAGGCCCGGGCTCTGGCCCAGCTCGGGGAATACGCTGAGGGCGATCAGCCCCGGGAAGATGGCCAGGATCCCGTAGAGGATCTTCGGGAAGGCGGCGATCAGGGGAGTGCGCTGCGAGGCCGCCAGGTCTTCGGCGGCTAGAGCCCTCTGGACCACCAGAAAATCCGTGCACCAGTAGCCGAAGCTCATGATGAACCCCAACCCAAAAACTATCGCGAACCACTGCACCGCCATCGGGTTGCCCGTGCTCCCCGTGTCGGCCCAAAGGTGGAAAAACTCCGGTTTGCTAATCGTTTCTTGCAATCCTGACCAGCCCCCCGCCGCTACCAGCGCGAAGATGACAAGCGGCGAGAGCCCAAGTGTTATGAGGAAGAACTGCAGCACCTCGTTGAAGATCGAAGACGAGAGCCCGCCGAGGACTACGTATGTCATGATGACCGCCGCCGAGAGGAAGATGCTTGCGGTGATCGACCAGCCGAGGAGCAGCTTGAATACTATCGCCATGGCGTACATGTTGAGGCCGCTAAGGAGGATCATAAAGATGGCGAACAGGACGGCGTTGAAGCCACGCGTGGCCTCGTTGTAGCGCCGCTTGAGGTAGCCGGGCACGGAGACCACTCCGCTCCCATAGTAGAACGGGATCATGAACAGGGCGACGAAGACCATCGCGGGTATGGCGCCTATCCAGTAGAAGTGGGCCGTCATGATCCCGTACTGCGCGGCCCCCGCTCCCATGCCCAGGATCTCCAAAGCCCCCAGGTTCGCCCCCAGAAAGGCCAATCCCGTGACCCAACTCGGCAGCGATCTACCCGAGAGAAAGTAATCCTCCGAGGACCGCATCCGGCTCCTCAGGACCGCGCCTATGCCCAGGACGAAGAGGAAGTATATGCTGATGATGAGGTAATCCAGCCACGAATCCTCCACGGAAACTTCCAGCTGAAGCAGTGCCAGACTCGTCACGGCGATCTCCTTTCCTCCAGTCCCCTATGCGTCCAGAGTACCTACACGCGATATTTGCGTCAAATAGAGGGAGACCTTCAGTACGAGCGATATGCCCTCCGTGTAGAGCTCCTTAGTAGCTCTCGGCCAGAAACGTCTCTATCTCGCCGACCTCATCGTCGCTCAACTTCAGGTCCGCGGCGCCGACGACGCCGTCCACCTGGTCCGGGCGGCGGGCGCCGACGATGGCCGCCGTCACGGCCGGGTGTAGCAGGGTCCAGGCGATGGCGACCTCGGCCGGGGAGGCATCGTGGCGGCCCCCGATCTCGCGCAGCAAGTCGACGAGCCCTAGGTTCTTCGAGAGCTGGGGCTCGTTGAAGGCGCGGGCGCGGCTA
This sequence comes from Rubrobacter sp., assembly GCA_016781885.1. Lineage (GTDB taxonomy): Bacteria > Actinomycetota > Rubrobacteria > Rubrobacterales > Rubrobacteraceae > Rubrobacter_F. The sequence goes on along the minus strand of JADDPM010000012.1, from coordinate 3,149 downwards.
CGCCAGTCGTCCTCGGGGAGGCTCTCGGCGCGCTTTTTGGTCATCTTGCCCGTGAGCAGGCCGCTCTTCATCGGCGAGTAAATGATCACCGCTATGTTCTGCTCCCGGCAATAAGGCAAAATCTCGTCCTCTATCCCCCGGTCGAGCATGCTGTAGGGGGGCTGGAGAGAGTCTATCGAGGCTATCGCCTGCGCCCGCTTCATCTGGGAGACATCGAAGTTCGAGACGCCGATGTGCCGGACCTTACCCTCTTCTTTAAGCTCCGCCATCGCCTGCCAGCCTTCCTCGATCTCCTCGTCGGGGTTGGGCCAGTGGATCTGGTACAGGTCGATAACGTCGGTGTTTAGCCGCCGCAGGCTCTCCTCGCACTCGCGCTTTACGGAGTCGGCCTTGAGGTTGTGTCCGATCTCCCCGTTCTCGTCCCAAATCATCGAGCACTTGGTGAACACGTAGGGACGCTCCCCCTCGGGCACGCCCTTCAAGGCGCGGACGACGACCTCCTCAGAGTGCCCGAGACCGTAGACGGCGGCGGTATCTATCCAGTTAATCCCGAGCTCCAGCGCCCGGCGGATCGCCCCAACCGACTCCTCGTCGTCCTGCGGCCCCCAACCTGCCGCCCACCCGCTCCCGCCGACGGCCCAACTCCCGAACCCGATCGTCGTCGTCTCCATCCCCGTGTTGCCGAACTTGCGCGTCTGCATGAGAACACTTCTCGTATCGCCTGCCCGCCCGCGCCAACCCTAACAGGTCAGCCGTCTTTTTCTAGCCGGCGGCTAATCTAGAACGGCATGAGATGGCCCGGTTGAAGTCCTCGCCCACCTCCGGGAGCGCACCCCGCCGGAGAAGTTCCTCCGCCCCCTCCGCCCCGAACGCCGATGCTCCACCGCAACCTCTTTCCCGTAGGTGTTCGGACCTCTTGTATCTCCCCCCGAACGCCATGAAGCGCGATAGTGGGGGCTGGCAGGCATGAAGGGGCGAAGATTATACTGATGGCGGTTTTGGGAAGACTACGGGAGACACCGGAAAGGGAAGGGATCTCTACATGAGCGAGAAAGTCTACCGCACGGAGCTCACGCCGTTGAGCTTCCTCCGACGCAGCGCGTACATGTTCCCGGATAAGGAGGCCGTCGTCTACGGTGATCGGCGCTACAGCTATAAGGAATTCGAGGAGAGGGTCAACCGTCTCGCCTCGCGCCTCAAGGATGCGGGCTTCCAGAAGGGCGATCGCGTAGCCTTCCTCTGCCCGAACACGCCGCCGATGCTGGAGGGGACCTTCGCTATACCGGCGGCGGGCCTGGTCATGGTCACCATAAACACCCGCCTCTCTGCGGGCGAGGTCGAGTACATCATCGAGCACTCGAAGTCCCGGATGGTCTTCGTGGACCACGAGCTAGAGAAGCTCCTGGAGGGCGTGGACGAGAGCGTCGAGCGCATCCGCATAGACGACACCGGCGAGGAGGGTGACCCTTACGAGGACTACCTATCGGAAGGCTCTCCGGAGTCGGTGCCGAGCGTACTGGAGGACGAGGAAGAGGTCATCTCTGTCAACTACACCTCCGGGACCACGGGGCGTCCGAAGGGTGTGATGTACACCTACCGCGGCGCGTACATCAGCGCTCTGGGCAACGTCATAGAGACGCAGATGAACTACGAGACCAGGTACCTGTGGACGCTGCCGATGTTCCACTGCAACGGCTGGACGTATCCGTGGGCGGTTACGGCTGTCGCAGGGACGCATGTGTGCCTGAGAAAGGTCGAGCCGGGCAGAATCTGGGATCTCTTCGAGTCTGAGGAAATCTCCCACTACTGCGCGGCGCCGACGGTCCAGATACCGCTCGCTAACCACGACGGGCGCCGTGAGCTCGACCACCAGGTCACAGCCGCGATCGCTGGCTACGTGCCGACGCCAACCCTTCTCAACCAGCTCCTCGATCTGAACATCCGTCCCATACACCTCTACGGTCTGACCGAGACTTACGGCCCCATGACCACAAGCGCCCCGCGTAAGGAGTGGGAGGAGAAAGATCCCCAGGAGCACGCCCGACTCCTGGCGCGCCAGGGCCAGGGCTACTGCACGGCCGACCTGGTGCGCGTCGTGGATGACGACATGAACGACGTACCGCTCGACGGGGAGACGATGGGCGAGATAGTCATGCGCGGCAACATGGTAATGAAGGGCTATCTCGATAACGAGGAGCAGACCGAAAAGTCCTTCAAGGGCGGCTGGTACCACTCCGGCGATCTCGCCGTCTGGCATCCCGACGGGTACGTCGAGATCAAGGACCGCGACAAGGACGTGATCATCTCCGGCGGCGAGAACATTTCGGGTGTCGAGGTCGAACAGGTCCTAGCCGAGCACCCGGATATATTGGAAGCTGCAGTCACCGCCATGCCGGACGAGCATTGGGGCGAGCGTCCCAAGGCCTTCGTAACCCTCAAGCACGGTAAGGAGACCACGGAGCAGGAGATCATAGACTTCGTCAAGGAGCGACTCGCACGCTTCAAGGCCCCTGCCGCCGTCGAGTTCCTCGATGAGCTACCGAAAACCTCTACCGGCAAGGTCCAGAAATTCGTCTTGCGCGAGAGGGAAAAGGAGAGCCAGAACGGCCAGAAGAGCTAAGGATAGAACCATGCTCCAAGAACAAACCTACGAGCACATTCTGTACGAGGGCGACGAAAACGTCGCCCTCGTCACCATGAACCGTCCCAAAAAGCGAAACGCCCTCTCCCTGGACCATATGCAAGAACTCATAACCTGTCTCAAGGCGATAGGCGAGTCAGGGAAGTCGCCGGTAGTGATCCTGCGCGGCAATGGCCCCGCCTTCTGCGCCGGCCACGACCTCTCCGAGATGATCGGCCGAGCCCCCGCCTTCTACCGCCACCTCTTCGACGTCTGCTGCGAGTTGATGGAGACCATCCAGTCCATCCCACAGCCCATCATAGCCCAGGTCCACGGTATCGCCACCGCCGCCGGCTGCCAGCTCGCCGCCACCTGCGACCTCGTCGTCGCCTCCGAAGGCGCCCGCTTCGCCTGCCCCGGCGTAAAGATAGGTCTCTTCTGCTCCACCCCGATGGTGGCTTTAAGCCGCGCCATAGGCCAGAAAAAAGCGATGCAGATGCTCCTCACCGGCGAGTTTATCTCCGCCGAG
>JADDPM010000074.1 GCA_016781885.1 Rubrobacter sp. | reverse complement strand
AGGGTGTCGGGAGGACGAAGACGCTTCGTAGCACGCCTTTCCCGAGCGTTGCCAGGTGCCCATAGTAAGACCGCTTCACATGGTTCCTGCAGATTAGTGCACAACCCAACTCGAGGAACGCCTGGTGGATGTCTGCCCGCCGCTCGTAGCGCGCTTCAGCCGCCGATAGCGGTTCAGCCGCGACAAAGTCCTCCCCGTCACCCACCGGTGCCGTCCCAGCCTTTCGCTGGGCTCGACGCAGCGCCGAGCGATGCGTGGGGTGATGCCCCTCTTCCTCAAGGCCTCGCGGCAACACTCGTCTCTGGGCGACAAAGGCCTGTGAATTTTGAAGGGCGTAGAATAGGAGAAGCAAGCGTCGCCTAAGGTAATGTGTGCTAGCGGGGAATTTTGGTGAAGGCCGGAAGCAAATAGAAGGGAGGCGTCATGCCAGAGAGGGAGGCGACGATCGGACCGGAGGAGGGGCTTCACGCCCGGCCTGCGGCCCAGTTCGTCAAAGAGGCGAAGCGGTTCGCTTCGGAGGTCGTGGTGATCAAAGGCGGGCGCGAGGCCAACGCGAAGAGCCCGCTCAAGGTTATGGCCCTGGGCGCCAAGCAGGGCGACAGAGTGACCATCCGTGCCGAAGGCGAGGATGCCGAAGAGGCCGTGGACTCCTTGACGGACCTCATCTCAGCGAAGCAGTAGTCTCATGAAAGATTACGTGAGGCTTACTGGCGTCGCAGCCTCTGAAGGGATCGCCATCGGACCAGCCTTCGCGTATGTCCCCGGCGACCTGAAGCCCGAGCGCGAGAACATCTCCGAAGATGTAGTCGGGGAGGAACTGGAAAGCTTCCGAAATGCTGTAAAGGCCGTGGTGCGAAAGCTCTCAGAGACGGCGGACGGGCTCCGGGAATCGGGGGGCGAGGGGGAGGCCGGGATCTTCGACGCGCACGTGGAGATGGCAGAGGACCCTGAGCTACATTCTGGGGTCGAGGAGCGGGTAAGGGACCTGCAAAGCCCAGAGGCTGCCGTAATCTCAGTGGGCGAAGAGTTCGCCGAAATGTTCGCCGCTACTGAGGATGAGTACCTCTCCGCTCGCGCCGAGGACGTCCGCGACGTGGCATACCAAATCGCTGCCGAGATTATGGGTGGCGAGGACGCCGGAATCGAGATGCTCGACAAGCCCTCCGTGGTACTGGCCCGCAACCTCGCCCCATCGGATACGGTCAACATTCCCAAAGGCATGGCCTTGGGTTTCGTCATCGCCGAAGGGTCGCGCACCTCTCACGTCTCGATTATGGCCCGCTCAATGGGCCTACCAGCGGTGGTCGGCGTCGGAAGGGCGCTGGAAGAGGCGCTTGCAGCCGAAGTCGTAGCCCTGGACGGTGCCGAGGGCTACGCAGTGGTCGACCCGGATCCGGCCACAATCTCCTCATTCGAGGAGAAACAGAAGAACATCGCTGCGGAAGCCGCCCTGCTCAAAGAATACAAGCATGGTCAGGTTCGGACTCGCGAAGGGCGCCGCATCGAGGTGGTGGCAAACATCGGCTCGGCGCAAGAGGCAGAGGGCGCTCTTGAACGAGGAGCGGAGGGCGTGGGGCTCTTCCGCACAGAGTTCCTGTTCATGGAGCGGCCCGAGTTACCGACGGAGGAAGAGCAGTACGAGGCCTACCGTAAAGTGGTCAAGTCGTTCGGAGAGAAGCCCGTCATCATCCGCACGCTGGACGTGGGCGGGGACAAGGACCTCCCGGGTGTGGACCAGCCCGAGGAGGAGAACCCGTTCCTGGGCTGGCGGGGCATTCGGATGAGCCTGGACACGCCGGAGCTGTTCAAGCCACAACTCCGCGCGATCCTGCGGGCGGCGACACACGGAAACCTAAAAATAATGTTTCCAATGGTTGTGGACGCCGACGAGCTGCGCGCCGCTAAGAAGGTCCTCGAAGAGTGCCGCAGAGAGCTCGAAAACGAGGGATCCCGATTCAATGAGGTCGAGATCGGGGTGATGGTCGAGACTCCTGCGGCCGCGATCTGCGCTGCTGACATCGCTCCGGAGGTCTCCTTCTTCTCCATCGGGACCAACGATTTGATTCAGTACACCCTGGCCGCGGACAGGGGCAATGAGCGCCTGAGGCGTCTGCAAAGCGCCGATCATCCCGCTGTGCTGTCCCTCATAGGACGCACATGCGAAGCGGCGCGGGAAGCGGGGATCTGGGTTGGAGTGTGCGGAGAGGCGGCCGGGGAACCCGCCATGGTACCGAAGCTCATCGAGCTTGGTGTCACCGAGCTGAGCATGAGCGCCCCTGCCATTCCGAGGGTCAAGAAGATAATCTCCGGACTATGAAGCGCGTAGAGGACTGACACGACCTGCTGTATCTATCCGAGCATCTGCGCGTCAGCCGGTGCGTCAACTGCGGATACACCCGACTGGACTTAAAAAAGAGACACCTATGCCAACTATGTCAAGGACGTGACCGAGAAACCGCTCGGATACCCTGCAGGTTCGTTGAAAGGATGTCGTGACCTCCATGGAGAAAGACTCGGGGCTCATGACGCTCAAGGAGCTCTAGGAAGACGGCTGGATGGTCGCGAACACATGGCTGATGCAGTTCCAGGCAGACATCCTTGGGGTTCCGGTCGAGGTGCCGAAGATTACAGAAACTTACAGAAACCAGCGCACTGGTCGCGGATTACCGGCGAGACTCGCCACCAGTTTCTGGAAGAGCCACGAGGAGCTCGGCGCAAAAGGAAGCTCGCGCCTCGCTTCGAGCCGCAGGTGGATGAGAAGCAGCGGAACAAGCTGTACGCGTGCTGGCAGGAGGCTGTAGAGTGATCAAGAAAAGGCCCGCGAAGTTGTCGACTCGCCGCTAGAATAGGCTAAGCTAGGGTAGGGAAGGACTAAGCTAAGGTAGGGAAAGGAAGAGATGAAGAAGATCATCAACGCTCCGGAGCGGGTGGTCGCGGAGATGCTAAGAGGTATGGAGTTGGCTCACTCAGGCCTGATCCGCGTGATCCATGACTTCGGCGTCGTCGTCCGGGCCGACGCCCCGGTTCAAAACAAGGTCGCCCTCGTCTCCGGCGGCGGCTCGGGACACGAGCCTACCCACGGCGGCTATGTAGGCTTCGGCATGCTCGATGCCGCTTGCGCGGGCGCGGTCTTTACGAGCCCGACCCCTGAGCAGATGCTCGAAGCTACTAAAGCGGTGGACGGTGGGGCCGGGGTATTCTACGTGGTGAAGAATTACACTGGTGACGTCCTAAATTTCGAGATGGCCGGGGAGTTGGCCGACGCTGAGGGGATACAGACGGATTACGTCGTCACCAACGACGACGTGGCGGTCGAGGACTCGACGTTCACGGCGGGACGGCGCGGAATCGCGGGCACGATCTTCGTGCATAAGATAGCCGGGGCTGCGGCCCAAGACGGCAAGGACCTCGCGGGCGTCAAGGAGATAGCGCAGAGGGCAAACGCCAACATGCGCAGCATGGGCATGGCGCTCACGAGCTGTATCCCGCCGGAGTCCGGCGAGCCGATCTTCGAGATCGGCGACGAGGAGATGGAGATCGGGATGGGCATCCATGGTGAGCCCGGCGTAGAGCGCAAGAAGATAGAGCCCGCGGACCAGATAGTGGACGAGATGCTGGGCAAAATCCTCGGTGATACCGTAAATTTCTCGGGCTCCGAGGTTGCTGTGATGGTCAACGGGCTCGGAGCGACGCCCATAATGGAGCTCTACCTTGCCTACGCTCACGTTGCTGATGTCCTCAAGCGCGAGGGGGTGCAGGTCTGGGGTAGGCCCTACGTCGGGGAGTACATGACCTCGCTGGAGATGGCGGGATTCAGCATCACGCTGCTCAAGCTAGACGACGAGATGAAGGGGTACCTCGAGGCTCCGTGCAGCGTCGCTGCGGGCCGACCGTTCTAACAAGAGAAGATAACAGGGTACCCGGATCCTTCCGAGAAGAAGATAAATTCTGTCGTAATGACTTGGCGAGCTACACGAGGCCGCGCGGCGAGGTCGTGTTTGTCCCTGCATTGCCGTGGAACGCCTTAGGTAAGGTGCTGAAGCACGAGGTACGCAAAGGACTCATCGAGCGGGAGGGGTAGGATCTTGGGAGCGACGAGAGACACGCTTAGCGTGATACAGGAGATGGCCACCGCGATGGAGGAGCATCGCCGGCACCTGACCCAGCTGGACTCGGAGATCGGCGATGGCGATCATGGCAACAACATGCACCGCGGCTTCCAAGCTGCCCTCGAACGCCTGGCCGCCACGAACCCCGAGACTCCGTCCGATATCCTCAAGTCCTGTTCGATGGCACTAATAAACAAGGTCGGCGGCGCCGCCGGCCCTCTCTACGGCACGGCGTTTCTGCGGGCTTCCACGGCGCTATCGGAGAAGGAGGAGCTCTCGGCGGAGGACGTGGCGGCGGCGATCGAGGCGGCGGCGGCTGGTGTAAAGCAGCGCGGCAAGTCCGAGGTGGGAGACAAGACGATGGTGGACGCGCTGGAGCCCGCCGCCAGGGCTGCTAAGGAGGCCGCCAGCTCCGGCAAAGGCGTGGGCGAGGTGTTGCGGGCGGCGGCGGACTCTGCGGGGGAGGGAGCGGGGGCGACGGTCCCCCTGACCGCGAACAGGGGCCTGGCTAGTTACCTTGGCGCTCGGGCCGCGGGCCACATGGACCCGGGCGCCCGCTCCTCCTACCTGCTCCTCGACGCTGCGGCCCGGGCTTTAGGAGCATAACGTGGTTGGTCTCGTGCTCGTCTCCCACAGCTCGGCCATAGCAGAGGGCACCGCGGAGCTCCTGCGGCACATGGCTGGGGAGGTCGAGGTTGCGGCGGTCGGCGGCGATACCGATGGGGCACTCGGAACGGACCCGGAGAGAATCAAGGAAGCCATAGAAGGTTTAGATGCCGATGAGGTGCTGGTCTTCATGGATATAGGTAGCGCTGTGCTCTCTGCCGAGACCGTTCTAGATGTATTAGAACCGGAACATAAGCAGAAGGTGCGACTCGTGGATGCGCCGTTCGTCGAGGGGGCTTTCGCGGCGGCGGTCCTGGCCTCGACGGGGGCAGACGCCGACGAGTGCACGGAGGCGGCAGAGGAGGCGCGCACCGAGCTCAAGTTATACAACGAAGAGTAATTATGCTGCGTAAATCTGAGCTTTTCTTTTTTCTTCCAGAAGACAATCGACACTGCCCTCTGACCTTCTTTGCTCGTCCCTCTCAGAGGCTCCCAGCGATCTTTTTTTTGAAAGTCCATCCGCGAGCTTCTTGCGTACCGCGGCGCGGCTCTCATCGTCGCCACGGAGACGGAAAACCCCCCTGCTCTGCTCCTTCTCGAACATCTCGCGGTGCTCTTTGAGGGTAGCCGTGTGTCGTTCTCTTCGAGCTGGCGCCACAAGGCACATTCTTGTAGGAGGAGGCGGGGGGCTGTGTCGAGGATCTTGGCTTTGCGGCCCGGGGAGGGCTCGCCCGGGGAGGGCTCTCTTTGGGGCGAGGTCTCTTCTCCGGAGGCCTTCAGCTTGACGTAGTAGCGCGAGATGGTGGTCGCCAGCAGCGAGATACCCAACAGCTCCGACACACCTCCCTCCTTGGGATGCCACGCTCGACGGGGCGGCGAGCACCTTATTCCTGAGGTCCTTTGAGTAGGCGTTCATGCCCCAAAGCGTCGCAGGAGGATTGCAGGCGTTTCGCAAACCGCTTTAAGAGCAGGAGGGGCGCGACGAGCGGCCGGAACGTCAAAGCCCATCCGACCACAACTCTACCTTTGGCCCGAGCACCCGGCTGGTCGGCCCACCGCGCCTCCACGCCGACGTTTAACGCGCGTCCATCGGGACATGGTCTGCGTCATGCGCGCCGATAAACATCACCCAATGGTGCTGTTTTCGGACAGATCCTAGCATCGACCATCTAGGTACGAGCATGTCGCCGATCCCCTTGTACGCTTGGGCGCGCCGTAATGAGCGGGCGTATTGCTCGGTGGCACGCAACCGCAGCAAGACTCGGCACTGCTGGCAAGCATGACCCTTGAGGGAATGCGAACTTGCCTGGCGATTGAGGGTAGTATCATGAGGGAGGTCTTCGAGGTCTACCTAGAGCACGTGTTCGTGCCCGAGCTGCGGCCTGAGTGAGCTGTGGTGATGGACAACCTTCAGGCCTATAAGAGCTTCCGACAGTCGGTCATGGTCGGAGCGAGGGGCAGGATTCCCAACGATAGCACCCCTGAAGCGATCCATTCGTCATTCCACCTCATGCTTGAAGGTTATCGCTCGCACTCGCTCCCGCCCTCCTCAAAAGCGGCTTCACCGAGAGCGGCGCGCACCTCGGCCACAGGGCGTTCCTATGTAGAGGAATGGTTTGGGGAAGTAGTTTAGACGGGTGGCCCGACCACCCTCAGCGAGCCCTCCGCGCTGCCGAGTAGGATCGCCGAGCGCTGCGCCTCCCCCCGCGAAGAGGCCACCGTTGCCAGGGCTTCCAGGAAGTGTGCCAGGGCGGTCACGTCTTGCATCATATGTGCAGCAATCTGAGTAAATCTCCTGAATACTTGAGAAAAGCGCCGATATGCAAATACGTTAATTTGCAGATATTTTGCAAGCTCCAGAAACCTCTGGCAAACTACCGTGCCGCCTTTGCACGGTGGAGGTCAGGGTTCGAATCCCCTCGGCTCCACTCCTGTAAATACTGCAATTCGCAAACGAAATGTAGAATCGCCAGAGAGCCCTCGGAGGGTGTGCAGAGGTATTTAGTACTGCACACGTGGGGAGGAGGGTAGTGGTCTGCGCAAGGTATTCTGAAGCTAGAGAGACGCGATTCCGTGACTGCTCTACCGTGCTCGGTGAGATACGCGCAAGAGCGAATAGTGAGTTATCGTTATCGGCGCTTGCCTTACGGGGTGGAGCGCTCTATTTCTCAAAGGTTCTACGTGGGGCTGGCGTGCAGCGAGCCTGATTTGTTTCGCCACGGTTTCCTTGAATCCGGCGCGCTGTCGATCAGGTACCACCGAAAGAGGAAAGGAACTCGTGGATCGAAGTGATAGAGTCACAACCAGCGGGGAGACGAGCGCACGCGTGCTCGCGGCGAAACCGTTCCGGCCGCATCCGCTGCTTCCCGGCGGGCACGCCCAGACGCTCGCTGGTTGGGCGTGGCCTCGCCGCTTCCGCGCCTACCCGGACGAGGCGCGTCTGTTCGAGGTCGAGCCGGGGGTTCGCCTCCTCGCCCGCTGCCGCTGGCACGAGAACCGGAAGGACCGGGTAACCGTGATACTCGTGCATGGTCTCGGCGGGAGCGCCGACGCCCCTTACGTTCTCGGAGCTACGCGTCTAGCCTACCGGACGGGCGCGAACGTGGTGCGCCTCAACCAGCGCAACTGCGGCGGAACTGAGCACCTCACCCCAACGCTCTACCACAGCGGGATGTCGAGTGACCTAACGGCCGTGACACGCGAACTGGTGGGACGCGACGGTCTTCTCCGCGTCGTGGTCGCGGGCTTCTCCATGGGCGGCAACCTCGCTTTGAAGATGGCCGGGGAGATGGGGGAGGGCGCGCCGCCGGCGCTCCTGGGCGTGTGCGCCGTCTCGTCCGCCCTGGATCTGAAGGAGACGGCGAGCACCCTTGAGAAGCCCTCAAACCGCCTCTATCAGCGGGGGTTCGTGCGCGGCCTGCGCCGGCTCGTCGAGCGAAAGAAGGAGCTCTACCCAGGGCTCTACGACGTCCGCGGATTGGAACACCTGCGCACCATCCGCGACTTCGATGAGATCTATACCGCCCCGCACGGCGGCTTCGCCGACGCCGAGGACTACTACGCCCGCTCCAGCGCCATCTCCTTCGTCCCGCGCATACGGGTGCCGGCGTTCATCATCCATGCTCAGGATGATCCCCTGGTGCCCTTCGAGCCGATGCTGCGCTCGGAGGTCTCCGGCAATCCGGCGGTCGCGATGGCTGCACCGCAACACGGTGGACACGTCGCCTTCGTCTCGGCCGAGAAGAACGAAGGGCGCTTCTGGGCGGAGGAGCGGCTCGCGGAGTTCTGCCGTCTCCTCTCCGCCGCCGCACCCTCCTAGAGCTCGGAGCCCCCGCCCGTGGCGCGCACCGGGAGCTGCTCCTCCGGTCCCGCGGTGAGTGTCTCTGACGAGAGGCTGGGTTTGGAGGGGAGTAGGTTGCTCCTACGAGGCTTCCAGCTCATCCTATAGTTCATATCCAGATCTAGTCGAGCCGATGATTTAGACCACGACTACCCAAACAGAAGGTCTTATGTTGAAAGGGCCTGGATCCTGGTTGGGGTTCTCCAGGTGTAGGGGACAGGCGTCTTACTGAGCTCCGCGCCTCCTCCACTGTCTATACAGAGCCCGGCATAGCTACGGAGTTCTTGGCAGCAGGGCGCAGTACGGTCTTCAGGCGGAGACAGGCAACCTGCTCTCGCGCACCTCCACGGTTAACGCGCGCTTGATCTTATCGAACTCCCTCTTCTCGGCTTCGCTGACGAGTGTTGCCGCTATCCCGTCCCTGCCGGCGCGCGCCGTGCGTCCTATTCGGTGTACATAGGTCTCCACGTCTTCGGGGAGATCGTAATTAATGACGTGCGAGACGTTCGGGATGTCGAGGCCGCGCGCTGCAACGTTCGTCGCGATGAGGATGCGTGTCCGGCCCCCGACGAACGCGGCGAGCGTCTTAGTGCGCTGCGCCTGCGTCTTACCGCCGTGCAACAGGCCCGCCTTGTAACCGTCCCGTTCGAGTTGACGGTGCAGCTTGGTCGCCCCGTGCTTCGTCCGGCGGAACACGATCGCCCGTGGCTCCTTCTCCGCGTCGATCAGCGATCGCAGGACGCTCGTCTTGTCGCGGCCGTTTACGCGATAGGAGACCTGTTCCACGGTATCGACCGTGGGCGCCCCGGACTCTACCGCGAGCCACTGCGGGGAGCGCATATGGCTCTTGACCATGCTGCGTATCGCTCCGGGCATCGTGGCGGAGAAGAGGGCGGTCTGCCTGCCGTCAGGCGTGCGCGAGAGAATACGCCCGACGTCCGGCGCGAATCCCATGTCGAGCATCCGGTCGGCCTCGTCGAGCACGAGGTAGCGCACCGAGCCGAGCCCGAGTGTGCCCCTCTGCAAATGGTCGATGATGCGCCCCGGCGTGCCGACCACGACCGTGGCCGTGCGGCCCTTGAGCGCCTTGATCTGCGGACCTATGGGCACGCCCCCGCAGAGTACAACCGGGCGGACCGGCTCGTGGCGGGAGAGGTTCGCAAGCTCCGCCGCAGTCTGTGCGGCGAGCTCCCGCGTGGGCACGAGCACGAGGGCCTGCACTCCCCGCGTCTTCGAGTCAATGACCTCGAGCAGCGGTATGGAGAAAGCAGCCGTCTTGCCGCTGCCTGTCTGGGCGATACCGACGACGTCCTCTCCGCCCAGGAGCACGGGCAGCGTCAACGCCTGGATCGGGGTCGGGATCTCCCATCCCTGATCTGCCACGGCCCTGCGGATCGGTTTGGAGACGGGGAGATCTGTGAACGAGACCCGTGGGGCCTCGGTTAGGGTATGCGGTGCCAAAATAAGATGTTTCCTTCCTCTTGTCGTGTACAGCAGGCGCCACCATAAGGAGCGTACGTCGTGGCGACCACTCGACAGGAGAGGATAGGCGCAGGACACAAGAAAGGAGATGCGCTTCGGATATCCGGCATCTCAAGAATCGTGGACGTATGTTCTCGATTGCGTAGCATGCTAAGTGTACTGGACGCGCGTCCGTAGTCAACTCGGATGGCGCGAACGTTGTCGCCGCAATACTCTGGCTCCGGGAAGTATCGGGTGGTGGGGAGCGTTCTGGCCGCGCCTCAGGGTGTTGAACGGCGACCCGACTTCACTTCGTACCTGAGCCGCCTTCGGGATTGTCGGGCTCGTTACGACGTCTCTGTCGGTAGCCGTAAGTAGTCTCGCGCACCATTTCCCCATCTCCCCCGACCCTAAAGCGCGGGCGACCGTGGCCAGCGAAGTCACCATCCAGGCCGGCCTCACTGACTACGTGAGGCTGACCAGGTGCCCGAGGTTTGATTGAAGGAAGCCGCACTTCAAGAAAACCTCGCCGTCACGAGCATGAACAGCACCGCCTACGAGAATAGCGCCGCCACGGTTAGGGTGAGCACGGTCGCGGCGTTGTACAAGTCGGCCTGCTCTCGGGCCTCGTTGTCAGCAGGTCTCTCCCATAGGTGACGTGCGACGATGATACAAACGATCATCGCCGTGATCGCCAGGACCATCAATACTAGGAGGCACACCTAGCTCAATGAGTCGGCCATTTGCCAGATAATAGGCATCACTAACGCATAGGCGGCCGTGACGAACGCCGCGGCGAGCGTGCTCTTAGTAGAGAAGAGACTTCAGGGACGGTTGGCGAGCACCATGCCAGCCTCAGTAAGTATGCTTTAAGGTATTCGACTTGAACGGGACGAAGGGCATGTCGCCTACCGCTTGGACGACGTTCAGGTTTTTCCGGGAGAGATATACTTTGTCAGCGGATACTTCCCGAACCTCGAAGTTCTCAGATGTCGCTTCGACTAGATGTGTGTTGCGTGGTTTAGGAGTAG
>JADDPM010000073.1:9450-10595 GCA_016781885.1 Rubrobacter sp. | reverse complement strand
GGAGGCTCGTCGCGCCGACTAGGTCCACGCCCCGGCCGCCCAGCGCGTCGAGCACGCCGCCGCTACGCTCGCGGTCCGCACCCGCACCGCTTACCACGACCGGCCAGCCCGTCTCTCGCGAGATCCGGTGCGCGGCGAGGGCGAACCGGTCGGGGGAATAGGTGCGGGCCTGAGCGCTCGCCGAGGGGTTCAGCAAGACGTACGGCGAGTTTGGAGCGACGCCGCGCTCCTCCAGCATCCCGCCGGCGGTCGCTCGCGCCTCCTCAGAGACGCTAATGTCCAGGGAGCGGTCGTTGACGCGAAAGCCCACGTGCTCGATGGCGCGGAGATTCCGCTCCGCCTGGTGCAGTCCGTCGGGAGCCGAAGGCGCCTCCTCCGTGAGCACGCCGCCTCCGAACTCCTTCGACTCCCCGAGTCTCAGTGGGATGCCCGCCAGGTAGCAGGCGTAGCCAGGGGGGTGCGGCGTCTGCTTGAAAGAGGTCAGGATGATCGCCGCGTCGTAGGAGCCTCTTCTCAAGGTATCTATCATCTTCAACTCGCGCGCCGGATCGAAGGAGAGTTTGCCCCCCACGTCCTGCCAGATCACACGCCAAGAGATCACCTCGTCCACCCACGGCAAAAGCGGCGCGGCCGCCTTCCCGCTGGGGCTGGCCATCAGCGTAATGCTCGCATCCGGCAAATTCTCCTTGATCGCGCGCAGGACCGGCCCCGTCATCACCACATCACCGATATTGTCGAGCCGCATCACCAGCAACCGCCGCGCCTCAGCCCACGACCCCGCCAACGACCCGTTCACCATGTGCCCCCACGGCAGCCGTCCGTCCGGGGGCCTGGCTCCATCCCGGATCGCCTCTCCAAAAGGGGAAAGGCAGCGGCCAGCACGTCATCGACAGAGGTGTCTTCGAGGCAGGTGCGCCAGGACCGCTCTTCGAGCGTACACGTCCCGGTGTACCAGCAGGGCTGCTGGGTGAAATCAGAGACGTCGCGCTGGGGGCAGGAGGGGTAACCCTGTAGGCTGGCGTGCGGGGACGGCTGGCCGTAGCGGCCGTGCCAGGAGGGGCCAAAGAGCGTGACCGTCGGCACGCCCGAAGCGGCGGCGACGCGCCCCGGACCCGTGTCTGCGCCGACGGCGAGGTCGGCGTGTG
>JADDPM010000073.1:0-9094 GCA_016781885.1 Rubrobacter sp. | reverse complement strand
TCGTCGGGGGGCGGCGACCGCCACAGGTTCGCCACCATGCGCGCCGCGCCGCATTCCCGGACGAGGTCGTCTATGCCATCGTAGGACGTATCCGAGACGATAAGGTCCCAGCCCCCCCGCGCCAGCAACTCCTCGACCGCCTCCCGGGCGCGGTGCGGGTGGTCCGGGTCGGGTTGGGGAGCATGTATCACCTCGTCTACGAGCAGATCGTGCTTCAGCAGCTCACCGCCGGGTGCGAAGGTCAGGACGGTGAGGCGAGCCTCCGGGTACGAGCGGGCGAGAGCCTGTATGGCGCCCAGCGAGATCAGGACATCCCCCAGCCCCCCCAGAAGCTCCACGAACAGGATCTCATGCACCGGCGGAATACCCCCCGAACCGGGCCTGTCAGAACCCGGGCCGCTCACTTCTTGCCCGGCCGGGAATCCAAACCAGCAGTCCTCCACATTCCTCCCGATCTGGTCCTCCGCGGACGCGCATGCGAATCGAGCTTTAGAGCCGGCTCATCCCGTAATACCGCCTTCGATACGCCTCCAGTCAACCTCTTACCTCTACCATCTCGGCCCGACGATATACCCTAGCCGACGATTGGATAAGCTCATGAAAAGCAAAAGCTGTAGAGACCAGCACGCGCTACCCGGTCAGCCGGAACAACCGTCCCGGCTAGGTTACCGGGCACCCGCGCTCTCACGCACAGAGCGCATCATGTCCTCCGTAGACCGGCCCTCAACGTCCCGCCGCTCGTCCATCTTGATCACCGTGTACGCCCGCCCAACCCCGAGCTCCAGGACGGCAGCCTGAGCGCGGGCGATGGCGGCGTAGGCCTCCTCCGGTGTCTCGGCCTCGACCGTCGTCCCCATAGGCCCCAGAGTACACTTCAGGCCGGACGCCTCGAGCTCCCCGACAGCAGCAGCCACGTACTCGCTAACACCCGGCTCTCCCGTCCCGAGCGGGAAGATGCTGACCTCCGCTATGACCACGTCGCCATCCTTTCTCCATAACGTATCCGCCCCACACCGCAACCGACGCCTTACCCTCTGATATGAGGTCCATGCTGGCCCCATCCAGACTTCTAGCCAACGAGAAACGAAAGAACTGCCGGCGCCCCACGCGCTGCGGAGAGGGGGGGATTCGAACCCCCGATGCCGGGGTTACCGGCATAACGGTTTTCGAGACCGCCGCATTCAACCGCTCTGCCACCTCTCCGCGAGAGAGTTTACCGCTACCCCACCACCCCTTCAACTCGTATAGCGGTCAACTCTCATTCATCGCCGCCCGATCCCCGCCGCTCCCTCGCAGTCCGATCAACCCCACAAAACAGATTACACGGAATTATACTATTTCTGGTTAAACTTTAGAGTTACCTCTAGTAAAGCTGCAAGGCATTGATAGTGCACAGCCTTTCTTAAAACCTGTTCTTTTGCAGGTACAATACAAGTGGCGGGATACAAGTTGATCTATGACAAGAGAAAGAGGCGGGCTCGATGCCTGCCCCCTTTCTAAAGTTTTAGTACAAGGTTAGCCACACTTGGAGTAGCCGCAGTAGTGGCAGAGTGTTCGCTGGTTACGCTTGTCAGGTACCTTGGCTCTCACAAATCGTTGCCGAGTCGTATGTACCAACGCTCACCAATAGATCGCTACGAACTCCGAGTCGAGGAAACACCCCTGAGAAGAGATGGGAGATGGGACGCCGTCGGACGCGACCGGGGGCATCACCTGTTCGGGCAAGAGAAGCCCCGCCTCCATAAGTGCAGTACTACGGTACTGAGCAGCGATTTTGCGCTCCTGCGGGAGTTCAAAGCGGTCAACTAGGTGTTCAGTGATCGAGTCGAATGCCTTACGCTTTTCTTTCAGGCTACCGAAGGACATGCAGTGTTGCTCGGACGGGAGGCCGACCTTGGCTAGTTCCTGCGTAGTGATGCTATGGCCGTAGTGAGCAGCAAACTCCTTAGCATAGGTAACTAAGGCCTCACGCATGAGCTTTTGCTCCCGTTCTGTGCTTCCATTGGGCTTCTTAGTCTCGGCCATGGCGGTGAGTGCGCCCGACCCAAAAGCGTCAATTTTGTCTGCGAGATCGGACGCCACTGACCTAAGGACGGGAACCAGCTTGACCGAAGTCCAACCCTCTTGAAGACCATCGTGCCCCATCCTGCATAGAACCCGGAAACGTGCATCGGAAAACAACACGCGCCGTATGTCCTTCCAGAAGAGCGATTGCTCGGCGACCCCAACCACGTAGACTGGATGTGTTGTAAGCGAATCGATGCCTGTTAACTGATGCAGCAACCTGCGGTGAACGATCCACTCCTTTCCCTCAAGCTTCACCACCTCGTAATCCTCGGCGTGGCCCCGAACAGGAACGAGATTAACAAGAAGCTTCTCGAGAATTCGGTTGACAGCGCTCACCTGATCAAACGTTTCGCTGCGGTCGAGCCCGAACGTCTCAGGCTCGTCTTGAACGATCTCAAGAATCGCCGAGACCACCGCATTGAATTGGAAGATAGCCTCTGCCTCGAGTCGGACTTCCACTTCGAACAGCTGCCCCCGTGTGAGTTTCGCTGGATCTATGATCCAACCATGGCTTTCTAGCTCCTCTCTTTTGGCCATTAGGTCGTCGAGGCTACCTATCTCGGGCGGCTCCATATCTTCAGAAACTGGCCGCATGGCAAGGGAGTCCGATTCCACTTCCTTTTCGTAGAGCTCTTTGAAGGTGGCCTGCACGGTCGACCTTCGCAGTACCTGCGATCCTTGGGTCTGACTGTTCGACATGCGGGAGCTGAGCTCAGCCTTCGCGATGCCCGAGCTAGCCCCGAGAGAAGAGCCGATCTCTTCCTGCGACGACACTGTCTGAGTGTCCGTGAACTCCGCGGGAATTGGGCCACGTCTCGACGCCATCAAGCTATAGACGCTCACCTCGTCGAGGTAGACAAATTCGCGGAGCGGGGCATGCTGTCTCTCGGACTCCTGCTTCCCTCGACGTCGTCGAAACCAAACACGAAGGCGGGTGAAGAGGTTCATGTGACGTTGCCACCCGATGGCGCTACCCGATGCCTCTGAGCCGACACCCGCTTGAAGCCGGCCTTGCACAAAAATTACAAGCGACTACAAGAAGCAGTGGTTTGTTCAGAACCAAACTACCACTTATAGGGCCCGATCTCGATTTTTAGTGCAAAGCCCTTGAAGCCTTCGACGTAGTCCTCAGCTACGATTACCGCACGCCCGTCCGAGGCGGCAAGCAGGGCAGCCTCGCTCCAAATCGCCGCTAGTTCCGCCCCTGACCACCGCTCGGTGTTCTGCGCTATCCACGCATGGGGAAGGGGATCCATGGTCGACAGCCGCTGCGCAGACAACCGAAGGATCGACTCGCGATCACTACGGACAGGCAGAGGGAAGGGGATCTCCCAATCGAAGCGTCCAGGGCGCCGGAGGGCGGTATCTATGTCCTGGGGTCGATTCGTAGCAGCGATAACAACGACGTTGTCATCTGGCGTGAAGCCGTCCATGAGAGTGAGAAGCTGGGCAACAACGCGTCGAGAAGCTTCGTGCGACTCCTCGGCCCGTTGACCCGCTACGCTGTCGATCTCGTCGAAGAAAATTATCGCCCGTTCCTTCTTCGCCGCGTTCTCGAACAGTATGCGGAGTATCTCCTCGCTCTCGCTGTACCACTTGCTGAACACCTGTGGACCGCTCACCTCATAGAATTTCGCGTCTGTGTTGTTGGCGATGATCCTGGCCAACATGGTCTTGCCCGTGCCGGGCGGTCCTGTGAAGAGAACCCCCTTAATCGGGCGAGCCCCTATCTGGGATAGCTCCTCCTCACGCTTGAGCGGCACTTCGACAAGCTCCCGGGCGCGGGCGACCACGTCCTGGAGCCCGCCGAAGTCTTCAAAGGTTTCGGGTCTCCCCCCTTCCCGTGGCTCAAATCTGGAGATGATATCGTCGTCGGCGGTTGGCAGGTCGAGGTGTCTGATAGGCTTTTCCGACAGAACTCGGACAATCCCAAGTGAGTCCTGTACCTCGACGGTGTTTCCTATGCAGAGCGCGATGTCGTTGGGTGTCGAGATCAACCTCCAGTGACCGCTGGCATCGACAACTGTCTTGTCAAGCGATACCAAGCGAACGACGCCTACCCACGGCTCCGCTACCCACAGGTCGTCCGGTGCAGCCTCGATGTAGCTTCCTTCGTCATTTTCTTCGAGTCGGACGAGCACCACGGAACCAACGTCGAAATCAGAAGTTGCTTGTCCGTTTACGGTTACTATTGACCCGTTACGCAATTCCAGGTAGAGACGACAGCCGTTGTGATCGACCGCACGTACACGCGCGACGCTACCTGAGAATCTCACCTGTTCGTAGGTGTTCATAATTACGCGGAATGCTACGAGGCGACTGTTCGCCTCGTAGCATTCGTCAACTCCTCTAGTTCCGCAGTGGAGGCTTGTGCGAGCGCAGCCTGCTTCAGCTGCACTTCGAGTAGCCACAGGAGTGGCAGACGACGCACCCTTCCTGCTTGGTGAGGCCACCGGAGCAATCGGGGCAGGCCCCTATGACGGGGAGGCTCTTCGCTTCGGCGGGACCGTCTTCGACGAGGTAGTGCTCGGCCATGGAGCGGGCGACGCCGTCGGGGACGGAGAGCACAGCGTTGGGTCCGACGCCAGCCGGGTGACCGTCCTGGATGCCGCGCAGCTGGTGGACTATCTCGGCGGGCTGGGCGCCGTGGGTCATGGCGAGAGAGATCATTCGTCCCAGGGCGTCGGAGAAGGCCGCCGCCGTACCGCCGGGCTTGCCGAGGATGATGAAGCACTCGCGCGGGCCAAACTCGTCGTCGTTCATCGTCACGTACATCGGGCCGTGACCGGTCTGCATCTTCTTCGTCACCCCGCTGAGGGTACGTGGGCGGCCGTTGCGCGCCTCGGCCAGAGAGACGTGCTTGACCGTCTCGGGCGGCGCCTCCGGCAGGGTCGGCGGGGCAAGCGTCGCGCTCTGCCCGGTCTTGCCCGTAGAGAGTACCTGGGCGTCGCGCGAGCCGTCGCGGTAGACCGCCATCGCCTTGCACCCGAGGGAGTAGGCGAACCGGTAGGCGTCTTCGACGTCCTTGGGAGTCGCCTCGTTGGGGAGGTTGATGGTCTTGGAGATCCCCATCGAGGTGTGCTTCTGGAACGCCGCCTGCATGCGGACGTGCCACTCGGCGGTGATGTCGTGCGAGGTCACCCACACGCTCCTCAAATCCTCCGGGACCTCTGGGATGTCGCGCACGCTGCCGTGCTCGGCGACCTTCTTCATGAGCGCCTCGGAGTAGAAGCCGCGCTCCCTGGCGAGCTTCACGAACTCCGGGTTCACGTCGGGAAGCTCCATGTCCGCCTGCCGGCGCATGAAGGCTACGGCGAAGAGAGGCTCGATGCCGCCGGAGCAACCGGCGATGATCGAGATGGTACCCGTCGGGGCGATGGTCGTGACGGTCGCGTTGCGCACGCGGTCGCCCCGGGCCTCGTGCCGCGAGCCCTCGAAGTGGGGCATCACGCCGCGCTCCTCGGCCAGAGTCCGGCTCGCCTCCCACGCCTCGTCGTCGACGAACTTCATCACCTTCTCGGCAAAGGCGAGGCCCTCTTCGGAGTCGTAGGTGAGGCCGAGATGTATGAGGAGGTCGGCGAAACCCATGACACCGAGACCGATGCGGCGATTACCACGGCTCATCTCGTCGATCTCGGGGAGCGGGTAGTGGTTCATCTCGATCACGTTGTCGAGGAACCGGATCGCCGTGTGGACCGTCTCGCGCAGCTCGTCCCAATCGACCTCGCCGTCGGCGAAGAAGCGCTCCAGGTTGATCGAGCCGAGGTTGCACGAGTCATACGGTGGCAGGTGCGCCTCGGAGCACGGGTTGGTCGACTCTATCGGGAACTGCGGCGTCGGGTTGTCCGCGTTGATCCGGTCTATAAACACCACGCCCGGCTCGCCGTTCAGCCACGCACCCTTTACGATCTTCTCGAAGAGGTCCCGCGCCCGCACGGTCCGCGCTACCTGGCCGTCACGCGGGTTGGTCAGGTCGAAGTCCGTATCGTTCTCGACGGCCTGCATGAAGGCGTCGGTTACGGCGACGGAGATGTTGAAGTTGTTTACCGCCGTGTTGTCGTTCTTGCAGGTGATGAACTCCTCGATGTCCGGGTGGTCGACCCGCAAGATGCCCATGTTCGCTCCGCGTCGGGTGCCGCCCTGCTTTATGTGCTCCGTCGAAGAGTCGAAAACGCTCATGAAGGAGACCGGCCCCGAGGAGACCCCCATCGTGCTCTTTACTATGTCCCCCTTGGGCCGCAAACGCGAGAAGCCGAAGCCCGTCCCGCCCCCGCTCTTGTGAATGATAGCCTGGTGCTTGAGCGTGTCGTAGATGCCGTCTATCGAGTCCTCGACCGGCAGCACGAAGCACGCCGAGAGTTGCTGTAGCTCGCGCCCGGCGTTCATCAGGGTCGGCGAGTTGGGCATGAACCTGCGACTCGTCATGAGCCTGAGGAACCTCGCTTTAGAGTCCTCGTAGAGCCGCTGCGCCTCCTCGCCCTCCTTGAAGCGGAACTCACCCTCTGCGATGTTCGACGCCACACGCCGGAACATGTCGATGGGCTCCTCGATAGCCTCTCCGCGCTCGTCCTTTTTCAGGTAGCGCTTCTTAAGGACCGCGACCGCGTTCTCGGAGAGCTCCAATGCCTCGCCCGGCGTGTACCTGTCTCGACCGATCTCCATACCCTGCGTCTTCCTCCCTTAATTACCCACTAATTTTACCGGCTCTTGTACGTACACCAACCAGATGTTTTGGCGCCGGTCTCCCCCACCGGCGCGCATCCCCCTTACGAAGAAGATCCGGCGCTACCTGCCCGAGCCCGCGAGCCTCACCAGCTCGCTGCGAAACTGATCCACGTCCGTGTACTGTCTATACACCGAGGCGAACCTGAGATACGAGACCATGTCCAGCCGCCGCAGACGCACCAGCGCCATATCCCCCAGCCGCCTACTCGTCACCTCGTGCCGCCGCCGCTCGCGGAGCTCGGCCTCGATCTCGTCCACCACGAACTCGATCTCCTCCTCGGGCACCCGCCGCTTGGCGCACGCCTTTAATAACCCCCCGTGCAGCTTGGCCCTATCGAACGGCTCCCGCGAGCCGTCCCGCTTCAAGACCATCAGCCTCAGAGGCTCCCGACGCTCGTAAGTGGTGAACCGCTTCTCGCACGAAAGGCACTCCCGACGACGCCGGATCGCATCCTTCCCCTCCGATAGGCGACTGTCGATCACCTTCGTATCCTCGAAATCACAGTACGGACACTGCACCTCGTAACCCCCGTTGCCTCAACACCACATCTGGTACCTCAGCAAACTAGCACACCACATTTTCTAACCGCAACACCAGCTACATAACCGTTAACATCAGGTTAATATCACCCTAACACCTCGAATAGCCCATTCTAATGCGGCATTTGCCCCGCCACCCCCTTCCACAAAATTTTTCAGAAAATTTTTCACCGAGACGGTTTTTTGGCGAATGCGCAGCAAATCGCGTACCTTTACTCTCAGGTCTAGTTTGTGGCCTCTACCTCTAATCTACTCTAGATATAGTATTTCTAATGCTGTGTACGTAAAGTTTAGGTTTATATTGCATGCAATTTTCTCGTACTTCCGCAGGATTGGGTGATCTTTATTACTTTATGCGTCTCTGGCGGAAGAAGTCCCGGAGGAGGGTGGCGGACTCGGTCTGGAGGACGCCGCTGGTGTAGGGGTAAGTATGATTGAGGCGGGTGTCTGTAGGAAGGTCGTAGAGGGTGCCGGCGGCGCCTGCTTTGGGATCGGGGGCGGCGTAGACGAGGCGATCTATACGGGCGGCGTAGAGGGCGCCGGCGCACATGGGGCAGGGTTCGAGGGTAACGTAGAGGGTGCAGCCGGTGAGACGCCAGCCTCCGAGCTTGTGGGCGGCGCGGCGGATGGCGAGGAGTTCGGCGTGGGCTGTCGGGTCTCCCGTAGTCTCGCGCTCGTTGTGGGCGGAGACGAGTAGCTCCTCTCCCCGGACTACCACGGCGCCGATGGGGACCTCTCCTTTCTCGGCGGCTCTTTCGGCCTCTCTAAGGGCGAGGCGCATCATGGCGAGGTCTCTTACGGTTCGCTCGGGAGGCTTATGATCGTTACTAGTAGCAGAGCCGCCGGGATCGTCGTGTGATTTAAGTTTTTCGGGCATAGGGCCGATAATATCAGTGTGGCGCGGCGCGCGGGCGGCGCGTCCGCGTTACGGCGGAGGATACGTTCGCACCTGGAGGGATCTTGCAGAGTAGTAGGGTCGGGAGCATGGTGGAAGTTCAGGGGATCTACGGTCGCCTGCGCGAATCCATCCGCAAGGTGGTGGTGGGCAAGGACCGGGTCGTGGACCTGTGTCTGATCTCGCTCCTCGCTGGCGGCCACGTCCTTCTGACAGACATCCCGGGAGTCGGCAAGACGACGCTCGCCAGGGCTATATCTTCCTCGATCTCGGCGAGCTTCTCGCGCATCCAGTTCACGCCCGACCTCCTGCCCTCGGACATTACCGGGACGAGCATCTACGACCCGCGCGAGGCGAGCTTCAACTGGCTGCCGGGTCCGGTCTTCGCGCCGGTCTTGCTGGCGGATGAGATCAACCGGGCCACGCCGCGCACGCAGAGCGCGCTTCTGGAGGCGATGGCCGAGGGGCAGGTGACGGTGGAGAACGAGACGAGGCTCCTGCCGGAGCCGTTCTTCGTCGTGGCGACCCAGAACCCGCACCAGTTCCACGGCACCTATCCCCTCCCCGAGGGCCAGCTCGACCGCTTCATGGTCGCGACCACTATGGGCTACCCGGACCGTCGAGCGGAGCTAGGGATAGTGCGGGCGCAGGTCGAGCGGCGGCCGCTCGAGGAGATAGAGCCAGTCGTCGAGGCCCGGGAGGTAGCCCTTGCCCGGGAGATGGTGAGGAGGGTGCAGGTACACGAGGAGGTTCTGGGGTACGCCGTGGCTTTAACCGAGGCGACCCGCGAACACCCGGCGGTCTCTTTGGGCGTCTCGCCGCGCGGGTCTATCGCCCTCGTAAGGGCGGCCCAGGCGCGGGCCGCGG